>JAESTW010000339.1 GCA_016763395.1 Kofleriaceae bacterium | reverse complement strand
TTACCGTCGGGCGTCTTGCGCAGCGCCGAGACGATTTGTGCCATATTATCCGGGGTCTCAGAGAGGTTCTGTCCGGGCTCAAGTACTAACAAGGGGTAGTCGGTCGCGGCTAGCGCACTGAGCGCACCGGGCTCGTCGAGGCCTTGGATTTGATACATCCAAGTCTTGGCGTCAGCCAACCGCTCCTGTGGTGACTTGAGTCTGGTGCCACCATCATCAGTAGAACTCTGATTTGATCCACAAGCGACGAGCGCTGCCATCGCAACTACAGAGGAAATAAAGGATTGCTTATACACAGCTTACCTCACAAGTTGAGTCGTCAATTTCAGTGCAGTCGTTGACACACTGAATGGTCCCTTGAGCGCAGCTACAACTAAAGAGAGTGTCATCGCAGGGTTCTGGCCCGTTGATGATGTTGTCGCCGCAATAGGCCGTACACAGGGTGTCGTCCAACAAACAATTGTCGGTACAAGCCATTGTGCCAAAGCCAGCGTGGCAGGTGAGCGGAATGTTGTTGCGATCGCACTCTTCGTTGCCCTGGATAATGCCGTCGCCGCAGTAGCCTCCCGTACAAAGGCTGGCATTGACGGAGCAGTCCGGGTTGCAGGTAGCGGTTCCGGTGTAGCAGGTGGGACCAACTCCATCGCAGCCCTCAAAGCGTGTATCCACAAATCCGTCACCACATTGGCTCAGACAGAGAGTATCGTCCATTTTGCAGGTTCGACTGCAGGTGAAGTTGCCCTCCCAGCACTGGGCAGGATAGGTGCTAGTATCACACTCTTCGTGTCCGGGAACGCCGTTGATAATGCCATCGCCACAATAGCCCCCCGTACAACCTGCGGTATTCAGGCTACAGTCTGACAAACAAGCTAGAGTGCCGTCGTAGCAGAGTCCGGGAAGCTCATTGCCATCACATTGCTCAGTCCCCTGAATCGTCTCGTCGCCGCAGTATCCGCCCGGACAAGCGGTCGGGATAATCTCGCAGTCCAAGTTGCAGCCCAAGGTGCCCTGGTAACAGGTAATAGGCATGTTGTCTTTGTCGCAGAGTTCCCGGGCCTCAATAATTCCGTTGCCGCAGTAGCCTCCAGTACACCCTTCAGCAACGATGGAGCAGTCCGGGTTGCAAGCGATCACGCCCGCGTAACAGCTCGGTGGATCGCCATCGCACTGCTCGGCTCCAGTGATTATCTCATCGCCACAGTAGTCCAGGCAATTGCTACCGTTGTATGTGCAGTCCGCGTTGCAAGACAAGGTGCCGTTGTTACACATGGAGAAAAGTAGCTCGCCATCGCATTGCTCGGTCCCGGAGATGACGCCATCCCCGCAGAAATCCGTACACATGGTTCGGTTCAATTTGCAGTCTTGGGTGCAGCTGTAGGTGCCGATTTCACAGGCCGCCTGGATATTGCCACCATCACATTCCTCATCTCCGTTTATCAGTCCGTCACCGCAAAACTGTCCGCACTCACTTTCGTCAAAGGTGCACACGTCCGTGCACTTCATTGTGCCTTGGTAACAGGGCTTGGGGATTTGGCCGATATCGCAGTCCTCGTTCTCGCTGAGAACGCCATCACCGCAGACATTCGACTGGTTGTTACTCACGCAACCCGCAGCCAAAACAAGCCCGCTCAAACCGACTCCAACCAAAATTATAACTAAGACGTTCCGATACAAAACAGGTGAATCATAGCACCCGAGAGTATGGTCAACAATGTCGTTAATTGAGCGACAATGGGGACAACCAGTGCGATCTCAACACCGCAGATCGACAGCGTAGCTAGGGCAGCCTTCGCCAGGCGATGCGCAACTTACTGTGGCGTTGCGCCAATTCGCATCGAAATGCCACCGAGTGCGATGTGGCGCACAAAAAGCAGTCCTGTTGGCGATGCACTTGCCCGATCAAATCTGTACAGGGCAAAAAAACCGAGTTTCTTCGCTGCTAGTGCCCAGAAGTCGACTCGCACGGTTCCCGTGTACACCGTATCTTTATTTGGGTTGTCAATGGTTGGGATTCGGTCGGTAAAGAAACGCCGCGCTACTTCGCCTTCGCCTTCAAAGGTCCACCGCGGAGATTCTGCGATCCAGCCCACAAATCCAACATGTTCCCGACTGTTTAGAAAGCCGCTAAAATCGTCGGTTGCTGCAACAAAGTCATAGCGAACAAAAGCGCGTGCCCAATCGGCAAGCCGAACGCGAGTGGACAAGCGAGCTCTGTGAACACCAACAATAAGGGGCAAGCTCATGGAGTCGGCGCCACCGGCGAGGTTTCTCGCACTCAGTCCAGTTGTCCGGGATAGTTCGTAACTGTAGCGAAGACGCAGTGACATCCGATTGCGAAGGCTGTAACGCACTGCCAAAATCCCGTCACCGCCAAACGCTGTGGATTCCTCGATTTTCCCGTCGTGCACTTCAAAGTTGCCTTGCATTCCAGCTTCCAAATCGATGACACCGGATCGCCGCGCCAAGATAACAGCCAGATTCTCTTTGACAATACTCTGCAGGGTCGTTGCATCCAGCAATACCGTACCATCGGCAAACACGCTTCGTTCGCGGGTCAACGCGACCAAATTGCCCACTCGCAATTGATAGGTTTCGGACAGCGTATTTATGTACCCGACGTAAATTTCACCCTCGGTAAATCCCGGAACAGTAAAGGGCAGGTTTTTTTCAAAGGCACCGAGCGCAGATATGCGCAAATTCGGACTGACGAGATACTCGCCATACATGCCCACCGAGCCAAGCGCTGACGCACTGCTGCCAACGGCGCTCAAGTCGATATTGGAATCCACGCCTGAACCGATTCGAAGCAGCGCCGCCCACGGTTGTGGTTCTTTCGGCTCGGGTGCCGTTTTTACGACCACCTGCTCGGGGCTGGGATTCTCCTCTGCGAAAGCAGTTCTGGGTCCGGACAATAGACCTACGAGCGACAGTAGCGCACCAGCGATAAGAGCTGTCTTCTTCATCAACGTCACGATTTTCCTTTTTGCGTTGGCAACACCGAATTGTACCGACCGTACATTCCGCCGCGGTGGGCTCTAAGCTTAGTGGTAGCGCGCCTCTGGCCCAATACCGGAATCGACGCGAATGTCATGTACTCCAAGCTGTAGAGCTGGTTTGCCAAATGCGTCAAGGCAACCAATAAAGCTGCAAGCGCAGCAACCGCGTAACCAATCCCGTAGTACTGATATCCCATTTTGAGAGACAAGAGTGAAAGAACGGTATTTAGGATAAGCAGTGTAAGCACCGAGATGAATATTTCTTTCTGGCGGTCCAAGTACATCAGGATGACCACCGAGAAGAGGAGAAATACCAAGAAGAGCGAACCAGCGAGTCCATACCTAAACATTCCGACCTGGGATACTGGCAAATCGAGCGCGGTCAAGATCTCTTCACCATAGAATGCACAGAGAAAGGAGAACATGCACTGAAAGGAAATGACGGACACAAAAGCCTTGAACACCGACTTGCGCAATACCTCTGCTGCCTTGGCGATTTCCTTGAAAGAACTACGGAAGAAAACTGCGTCATAGTAGCGTTGAAAGTTGACCGAGAAATCGGCTTCCAAGCGGACAAAGAAGTGAGTGATTGCGGGCAAGGTGGTCAAAAAACCGAGGAAGGCCGCACTGTCGTAGCGGGGGGCAGTAACGATTCCACTGGAGGATATCGCCATGTCCGATGTCCAAAAAATTATTTTATCGATCCACACTCCCAAGTTGTGCAGCAGGCCGATAACTACCAAAAGAGGAAACATGCGGACATACCCAAGTATCCCCCAATCAAAGCTGGCCGGAAACCCAAATTCCATCAGCAACCGTTGCATTAGCAGAACCAGCATCACCGCATGGCCCATGGCGTAACCCGCTAGTAGTCCGTCAAGGCCGAAGTATTTGAGCAGAATCATTCCCGCGGCGAAGGCACCTAGAGACCCCAAGAGGAAAATCGCTACAATCGCCCTGAAGCCCTGCGTAGTATCCACAAAAATCACGGTTACCCACAGACAACCAATCGTGACGTAGAGCGAGAGAATCAGGAGCTTGGCAATGGCGGAGATCTCAAAGGTCAACACCACAGGTATCCCGGACAACAGCAAAAGCCCACTGGTTATCAAAAGCACCGGATAGTACGAAGAAATTATTGTATCGTACTCGCCACGATAAATCTTGTCCGCGATATAGCGCGCCAAAACGACCTGAACCAGGCCCGTCACCACCAGAGAACCGCCAAAGACGTAGACAATTGCGCCTGTGAAGACTTGCCGAGTACTCAGGTCCGCGTAATCAACACTATAAGTAGATAGCCCGATGAGCAGTGACGCGGAACAGAGGAACGGGCCAAGTACGATGACCATGCCCAAGAAATATGCTTGCAACTGAGCACCGAAAGTATCTCGGTTGAGAATTTTTCGCAGCTCAAACCCAATACCGGCCACTAGCGCACTCCCCCACCCATATGCTTGGTGTACAGAGCATTGTAGGCCGCGATAACGTCGCGTTGTTGATAGTGATTCTGAATACGCTTTCGTCCCGATTGCGACATCTCTTCCCATAGAGCATCGTCTGTCAGCAGTTTGATAATCGCGGCGGCTGTCTGCTGCGGCGCGCCAACTGCGGTGACAATACCGGACGGCCCAAGCGCTTTGTCTACTTCTTCCCCGCCCTCAAGAAGCTCTCGACAAGAGCCCACATCCGTCGCTACTGCAGGCACCCCCGTACATGCACACTCGAGTAATGTTAGCGGTTGCCCCTCTGACACTGAGGTCAAAATCATCAAATCGATCTCGGGATAGATTTGCTTCACATCTTGCGGCCCGGTAAATTTAAGCCCAGTTAGTCCGAGAATACTTGCGAGTTCTTCGCACTCCTTAAAATATAGTTCATCTTCGTCAGTCGGACCGACGACCCAAAACTCGGTATTGGGCAGCGCCTCGTTGACGATTCCAAAAGCCTTAATAAGCGTCTTGACGTCTTTGATGGGCACCACACGGCCAACAAACCCTACTCGCTTGTTACGAGCGACAGTCGATCGTTTCTCGTAGAGTGGCCAAAAGGTCTCCATGTTGACACCATTTGGAATGATTTGCGTCTTGGCAGGATCTGCTCCCATTTGGTGCTGCAATTCCACGTTTCCGCCGAAGAGAGTCACGATGTCGTCTGATGCGTTATAGGTGAATTCCCCAAGGGTCACGAAAAAGTCCATCCACATTCGCCGCAGGGGGTTACCCCGCGCTTGCGCCACCCTTAGGCGGACAGGCTCTTCATAAATCCACTCTGCACGGGCCAAGTCAATTGCACGTTCTCGGACGTAAATCCCGTGTTCTGTCAGTATCAAAGGACAGCCCAAGCGCCTCTTGGCTACCGTGGCGAGAAGGCCTGCGTACCCAGTAGAAACGGCGTGATAAATTCTTGCTGGTGGCGTTTCGGCAATCAGCGTCTGAAAAAGAGGAGCGTGCACGGCTCGCCATGTCCAGAAGTAATCCATAAACGATGTGCCTTCGGCCAGGCTATCGTAGCGATCGAGGACAAACTCCCAACTATCTCTCGAGAAGAGCGCATCATTGACACTCATTGTCGGCTTTTTGGGATGGGACATCATGTCCAACATCTGATTCGCCATATCGTGCCGTGGGCAACCATCACTTTTGTGAAACGCCTGGACTAAATCCCAGGCATGTCGCTTGCTCGACTTAGATTGCCGGCGACCTTTGTCGTTTATCACTTCGTGAATAAAAACTTCAGCAAAGGAAATCACGTTGGGCGGCAGCTCATAGCGCCGAGCTTGCTCTTTCTCGCGATCTGCTGAGATGAGCAAGATAGCGAATGTTCGCTCTGGCATACCTTGAATGAGTTGGTGAACCCAGGACGACACTCCACCGCCTACATAGGGATAGGTGCCCTCCAGAACCAAGCAAATATCAGCAATTGGTGGTGGCGACATTAGGCTCGATTCTCCTCGCTACCCTTTAGCCACAACTGCAGAACAGGTGCAAAGGTAGCGTCAAGTTTTCCCGCTTGGGCTCGGACGATAAGCCGACAGGTTTCACGCAGAGACGCAAATTCTCTCTGCAAAAACTGCATCTCGGCGAGTCCGTACATGGCTCCCAAATCGTGGCTGTTCTTCATCAGTACCAGCGAGTACTGATGTTCTGCTTCCTTGTACCGCCCCAGAGTCCTCAGAGAGCGAGCTGCCACTTCCCGGGCAGAGCGAGCCTCGGGGGCCGATTCGGACACACGAAGAGCATGTTGAAATGCCTCCTCATACAATTTCTTAACGGTAATTGCGTCCTCAATTCCCAGCTCAGCGTTTTCTAGACACAGTTCTGCGTGAGACTGCCATGCAACGACACCAGAGTCTGGCGCGGCCACGCGCTGCCTGGATTCGGCCAGACGGGTTCGAAACTGGTCTCTAAGCAGATTTAGGTTCTCAATAGCTCGAACGCGGACATCGAATATCGTATTTGCCTGCGACTGAGCTAAGAACTTCACTGCCTTCTTTGACACCTCTCCGCGCAAGCTCTCCACGGCGGCAATCCGCACATCCTTGTCCCTATCTTTCAGGGCGTCAGCGATAGAGTGAACGCGACCACCGACCTGTTGTACGGCACGCTTGCGCTCAATCGCCTCGAGCGCTGCCCTTTCTCGGCGATTTTCCAAAGATTCGCCAGGGACAGAGACCCGTGTGCCGTGAGGCCGAGCGATCACTAGATATGCGACAACCAGCGATCCAATAACAGGAAACGCAAAGCTAAGAAAAACACCAGCAACAGCGAGGCTACTTCTTCCGGCGAAGCGACTGTGCGTGGCGCTAATTTGAAGCGTTTCGGCAGCCAACCCGGCAGCACCGATGTGCAAGCCTAAAAAGGCCATAAATCCGAGTCGTCCACCGACGTCCAAGAGAGAGTAAATCGCAACACCTTCACAGGCAAGAGAGGCGAGGAGTAACAAATATATGGGTATCAGTCTCAACTACTTGCGTCCCTTGCCCTTGCCTGAAGGCGGTGTCATGCCCGGCATTGCTGGCTTATCCCTTTGCAGATCCTCGGGAAGTTCACTTACCACCGTGCGCATGGCGTGAGCATCGACTCCTGCAAACTGTCTCGTTGGCCGGATTTGTGTATGAATGGCATCCGCGGCTTCAAACATCGCTCTCGGCGATGTTGAGGTACTGGTCTCTGGCGCAGAATCCTCCCCTGGATTTGCTGCGCCCGCTTGTGTCAGCAAGGTAACCGAACGGGACAAGAAACCACTTTTCCGTGTCGGTTTTCCAATATTGGACAAAGAGGTTGGCGCGCTATCGGGAAATGCCGGACGAGGCGCAGCACGACCAGGTGCAGAACGCAGCGTAGGGTCTTGAGTAGCCTTAATGATGTCGGACAAGCGGTGCACCGTGCCCTCTGCCGCCTCTTCGTGCAGCAGTCCCAACGAGCCTATGTCTTCGGACAAAGTGTCTGGGGCCATTGCTGGTACTCCAGCAGGCGGCTGCATTGCAGGGTTTGGATTTGGAGCGTTGATTCCCGGATACGACCCTGGGATTTCGCCGCCCACTACCTGCATCTCCGTGGTTCTTCCATCCTGAGGACTGACCGCAGAATATGCCGCTGTAGCTGCAGGTACAAAATCTGCGGAAGAACGTTTTTTCTTTCCGCGACGCCGCTTCTTTGTCGACTGGGGCTGCGCTGCTACCGGCGCCGCTTGTTGAACTTGTCCGACAGGCGCTGGGGCTACTTCGGGAGCCTGCTGAAGGGCGTAGACGTTGGCCAACGATGACGATGCCCACTCCACGACCATGCCAAATAGCCTCACCGTCTCTGCGCTATATTTGGCGAATTCGATGGTATCCAACGCGACATAGGCGACGACTTCGCCGTTGGGCCCACCACGAAGTTTTCCCAACAAAAATGGAAAATTGGCTTCTTGAGTGTTCTCGGGCAGATCGTGCAGAGCGAGGACGCCATCCCTATCAAAGAGATGATCATAGCGCTGGCAATTGGGGGGCGTAACAAGCGCTCGGTCTACGGGTTCACTACACGCCAGAAATTCGAGTCCCTCGGGACCAACTCGCCAAACTGTCGACTTCTCCGCACCGAGAGCCTCTTTCAGAAGATCCAAAATTCCTTCGTAGATCTTGCTTTCGTCAACCACATTGAGTTGCTTGGCAAACTCGTAGAGCTGTCCGACAGTTCCCTGTGCACCGATGACACGTCCGGCTAGCTCCAAGTTAACATCGCGAAGTTCTTCTTGCTCCCCTTCGAGATCCTGAACTTGCAGATGAAGTACAGCGTAGTCGTTGAGTGCCTTGTTCAGTTTGTCCAAGTGCCGTTGGCTGAGTAAACCAACCACAACACCAAGCGGAACCAGTACCACGACCGGAGTCGAATACGGAGCTTGCAGTAAATAGAGGTAGGTTGGAACGTCTACCAATTGCAGTAAGACAAATGCGTAGCCCAAGGTTGTGATCGCAACCGATATCAGGCTGGCTCGAAAGCCATAGCGCAGTCCGATGATGATGACGACAAACATACTCGGATGCGGATGCACACTGAGAAAGCCCGGAGAGTCCGGATAGACGGCAATATTCAACACCACTCCTGCGACCACAAGGGTCAGGCATTCGAGAATTGGTGCCCAAAAAGAAGTCTTATGGGTAGGTTGATCTGACAAAGTCATCCTCTAAATCTGCCCAGCGAGTGTCCTGGCGAAAATCACGATAACGGGCTTCTGTTCGCTCGTAAACTCGGGCGTCAATGTCTTTCCTCACGTCCATCCAGCGATTGCGAAATTCATTTTTTGTTTTAACTTTGCTCAGTGGTGGTAAGTGCGGCTTGCTCATCTTCAGAGCGTGATTCGCTCCTTTTTCATTGTCGATATCAATTGCTCGTTCTGCAACTCGAATCCAAAGCTGAGCGGACTTGGGAAAGAGTTTTACCAAGTCGACAAGTAGCCGGTCTAATTCTCGCGGCTTCTTTTGGTCTTCCAAGAACTCAACGAGCAGAAGCCTGTGAGCGAGCATCTTGGGGTTGGATCGAATCAGGCCTTCTATTGCCCGCTGGGTCTCTCTGGGATCTTTGCCCTCCTGCGCGTAGAACAAGAGGAGCTCGCGAGCGACCATTGACTTGGGGTTGCGTTCAATAAACGTTCGCAAGTCGTCGAAGCGGTCTTTGAGCTTCGGGGCGCAGCTGGTGATTTTCTGACACAGAGAAATCGACGTCTCGAGCAAGTCCAGGTTGTCCGGGTTTGCAGCTCGCAGTTCATCAAAAACATCCAACGCTTTGGACAATTCGCCTTGTTCCAAAAAGAGCTGTCCAATTGCCTCCAACTCAAAGTCGAAGCTAGTCTCCTGTGGAGGTGGTTGCTTGTCCTCTGTATCCCCGTCTTGCTCATCATCGGGTTGCTCAGACCTGGGTTGCTCAGCCCAAACCCGTCCGGGCAGTGAGAATACACTTAGGGCAATAAGAATAACTTGTAGCGTTTTCATACTCAAGGTGCTCCCGATACTCGTAGTTTCTTGACGATCCGAAGCGCGCGCAATGCGAGTTCCGGTTTTCCCTCAGTAGTCGCGCATTCGTAGAGGCTATACCACGCCTCGCCATCTTTCGGACGTCGCGCCGTTACCCATGCCAAGGATGGAATTGCATCACTGCAGCGACCCGCGCCAACTGCCAAGAAAGCAAAGACCCGCCGTTGCACCATATTTTCCGAACGTTGCAAGGGTCCTGCGACTTTAAAGGCCTCATCCTCTTTTCCTTCGTCCATCAAGTGCTCAACCAAAAGTACCCGATCAGCAATTGTTCCCGCGCCAGCCACGATTGCCCGCATCTGGACGACGGCCTCCTTGGTTTTTTTGGCCCACAACAAGTGATTGGCCCAGAGTCTGTGAACTTTAATGTTGTTGGGCTTGAACCCGTGTACTTTCTCGTACGCTTCCGCCGCTTTCTCCGGCTGCTCGGACCAGCTATATCGCTCGGCCAGTGCCAGCCACGCGTCGGAATTTTTCGGAGCCAGTTTTAGCAGGGCCGTAAGTTCCACGATCGCAACCAGCGACTCTTTCGAGCCGTGAAGTTCCGCGTATTCGAGTCGCAAGGCGAGACTGCGAGGGTTGAGTTGTACTCGCTCGTAAAACTGTTCCCTGGCTTCCTTGGTCTGTCCGCTCAGCCGCAGTTGGTCGGCGGTAATTTCGTACATCTCACTGAGTTGGGCTCGCATTTCTTTGTTGCCAGGATCTTGTGTGAGCCTGTCTTTAAAGAGATCGATGGCATCCCGCCAACGGTTCATCGTGACCAATTGGTCTCCGAGTTCCCGCAGAAGATCCACCCTTGTAGGGTCTAGGGCCAGAGCCAAGGTTAGCTCCTCAATTGCTTCATCAACTTTCCCCGAACGCAGATAGGCCTCGTAGAGAGCCAGCCTGGCCTCGAGCGGGTTGGCCATGGTGTCCATGTTGTTGTTGTAAAACTCAATCAACTTATCGTACTGACGATTTGCTAAGAGAATCTCTAAGAACTCGGCCCGTTCGTCTGGGAAATCGCCCATGCGAACAATTCGGCTCAGGTTGTCAATCAGTTTCTTGTCGTCTCCAAACCATCGATAGTGATCGCTCAGTCGAATCAATACCCCCGGATCGTCCGGTGACGCCGCCAGAAGTGCTTCCAGTCTCGGAATCACTCTTTCGACATGCAGCAGGCTGTCCTCGATCTCTACCAGTCTAGCGAGAATTTTTGAGTCGTCGGGCCAGTCTTTGGCCATTGCCTCCATCGTTGTAAGCGCCTCTGCCGGATTGACTGTAGTTAGTAAAAGTTCTGCGGTGTGCCAGCGAGACTTGTAATCTTCCGGGTGTTTTTCGTTCCAGCGCTGGTAGTACTTCGTCGCCTCGACCAGTTGGCCGTCAGCCTCAAAGATTCGCCCCAAGGTGTACTCAAAGGGAAACATGAGCGCGAGTATGAGAAGTCCTCCCATGCCGATGATGACAAGGTTGAACCAAACCGCCCTGGGTAGCCGAATGCTCACTGTAGTACCGCCTTGACCAAAATCGCTTTTGTTGTCTTCTTGGGTATCTGAAAGCTCACTTGCCCCTCGGACACAGCCGCGTTGACTACTACAAAGTCCTCGCCATCGATCGATGCGTGAATTTCATAGTTAGCTCCATCGGACAAGCCAGCCACCTCAAAGGTGCGCAGCCCCACTCCACCGGAAACAAACTCAAACCCTTTTGGGGTGTGGGAGAAGTCCTTTACGATATGAGTCGCCGTGCGAAGAAATGCGCGTTTCGGAGCGCTCTCCGAAGTCACGACACTCACCTCGGCGGCATCGGTGAGATGCACAAAGGTCACCCCAAGTTCCTTGTTGTTGACATAGCCGATAACACCGTTGGAGGCTTCCAAGTCGATATGCATATCGGGGGTGTCAAAACGTACGGTTTGCAGCGCTGGTCCTTTGCGAATCACCCAATGGCCAGGCCCACGCTCGGCAATTCTTGCCCAATGAAAATCACGGACGACATCGACGTATTCGCTGACAAAAACCGGCGCCAACGGATGGTCAAGAACCCACTTGAGAGTTGTTCTAAGCCCCTGCAAACCAGGATAGTTCCGAGCAATGTAGTAGTGAATGTAAATATTCACAGGCACCACCCGCTTAGGGCTACCGGTATTTTCGAAGGTCTGAACGACGTTTTGAAAGCGGTAGTACGGAGGCGTCCAGTCGTCAGTCAAGATGTACTCGTTCGATGCCGAGGTTAGGAACTGAAGATACTTCCCCACTTGATGCACGGGTGGAGACATATGGGCGTAGGAGGGATAGTGGCTATCCATACGCGGATCTCCGCCATTGAGATTTCGCACTCCCGAGGTATACGCCGAGGTCAGTTGCTCTTCGCTTGGGTTGCACCAGCCAGTCCACAGCATGACGCGACATTCCTTTCCTGGAGGGCTTAGGTTTTTGTTGATAAAATCCACGGTCCCGGAAATCTCAGACTCACCGGACAAAACATAGTCAGGCAGATCGGGAACCGAGAGTTCGGCTTTTTCGCCCGCACGCCAGTCCATAGGATGTGCGTATCCGTGACTACCGATTTCGACATTGTCGAGGCCGAAAATGGCTCGAGCCACTTCCATATTTCT
>JAESTW010000338.1 GCA_016763395.1 Kofleriaceae bacterium | reverse complement strand
TTCGACATCCGCCATGTCTTCGGCAACGTGAATGTGCAACACCGTGTCGAGTTCTTCGGCAAGCTGCGCGGCCTCTGCAATGGTGTCGTCGGACACGGTAAAGCAAGCATGAAGCCCAACCGCGGCTTTGACCAGTGGCCGGTCGTTGTCTTGCAAAAAACGGCGACACTCGGCCAGACCACGTATTGCTTCTTCGCGTCCGCCATTGCGTTCGGTAGCGCCATCGCAAAGTACCGTCGGCATTCCCAGAGACTGACAAACGTCCGCGATGGTATCTAGGCTGCCGTCGATGAAATTGGGCGACTCATGATGGTCAATGAGACCGACCGTGCCAAACTGTAGGGCTTGCGCAACATAGAGCTCAGCGCTGGCTCGCAAGCTTGCGGCATCGAGCGCCCGATCGAGCTTCCACCAGACATTTTCTAGTATCGCTACAAAGTTTGCAGGCTCAGTCTCTGGACTCGGCATACCCAAGGGCGCCAAGCCGCTGTAGAGGTGCGTATGTGCATTGACTAGCGACATCTATTTGCGCTTCTTGATATTGCCGACGCTGATTGCTTTTCCGGCCGGTGAATCCTTCATGGGCAAGCTGAATCGCCGAATCTTGTCGAAGTCATAGAGCGCGCCAGCCACTGCGCCAGCTGTTGGTACAAGGCCAATTTCGCCCACGCCTTTGGCACCAAATGGACCCTCTGGCTCATAGTCTTCCACTAGGATCACTTCTACAGTCGGCATGTCCCGTGCCCGCATGACACCGATCTCGCGCAACTTGTAGGTAACCGGCCAACCATCCTCGCAGGGCAAATCCTCGGACAACGCAAAGCCCAGCCCCATGTGCACCGCGCCTTCAATTTGCCCTTCGCAAAGTGCCGGGTTGATTGCCCGTCCGACATCGTGAGAGGCAATGACGTGCTCGAGCTTGCCATTCTCGTCCAAAATGACCACCTGCGTGGCAAAGCCGAAGGCCGTGTGGGTTTTGATTTTCTTGTCACCCTCTTTGCCCGGCGCAGTGGTGTCGTCGATAACGATGTCCGCAGCAAAGACCTCACCAGCCAAGTCGTCAAGGCTTTTGCCGGCGTCGAGCGCGACTTTGAGTTTCTCGGCAGCGCTTTTGACCGCACGTCCGCCAAATAGAGTCGCCCGTGAGCCCGTCGTCTGTCCGCAACCAAGGGCGAACTTCGAATCCACCTGCGGACGGAAGATTGCCGGATCAAGCCCAGTTACCTCGACCGCACACTGTACCAGAATTGTTAGTAGACCTTGGCCCATCTCGGTGTAGCCGTTGTACAGCCCGATTGTGCCGTCCTTTTCGACCACCAGGCGAGCCTTGCCCCACTCCACAGCACCGTTGCCAATGCCTGTGTTTTTGATGCCGCAATCGATGCCGACTGCTTTACCGGCTTTCTTGGCCGCGTAGTAGGCGTCTTTGACAGACTCCAAGGTCTCTTTTACACCGACAGATTTCTCGAAGACTTGTCCGGATGCAAAGGTGTCTCCAACGACGACCACGTTGCGGTGGCGAATCTCCCACGTATCAATGCCGACTTTCTCGGCCAACATGTCCATGCAGGTACTCATGGCGAAGTGGGCTTGGTTGGCGCCAAACCCGCGCATCGCCCCACAAGGAGGGTTATTGGTGTAGCTGGCAATTGCGTCTACATGTACGTTGTCACAGCGGTAAGGCCCACATGCATGTCCGGCCGCTCGTTCGAGGACCTTTGCGCCAACCGAAGCGTAGGCGCCGGTGTCTCCCAGCATGTCCGCCCAGACGGCGGTGATACGGCCTTCGCTATCGCAACCCACTTTGTAATCCATACGAAGCGGATGACGCTTGGGATGCACGCGAATCGACTGCTCCCGGCTCAGCAAGAGTCGGACAGGCTTTTTCGTGAGGTGGCAGAGCAGGGCGGTGTGCGCCTGAATGCTCATGTCTTCTTTGCCGCCAAACGCGCCGCCATTGGGAACGAGTTCAACCTGGAAGTCCTCTTCCTTGACTCCGATAAATGCCGCGCACTGGCGACGATCGTCGAAAATCCCTTGCCCTTGGGTGTAGAGCTTGATTTGTCCGTTGTCCAGAACATCGCAGAAGGCGCATTCTGGTTCGAGAAATAGGTGCTCGATTCGTTGCGTATGAAAGCGGCCCTCAACGATGTGAGCACTCTCGGCAAAAGCCTTGTCCACGTCACCACGGCGAATTTTGGTGTGACCTAAGATGTTTTCGTGGGTTGGATTGATCTGTGGAGAGCCTGGCAAGATAGCCGCCTCGGGATCGCATATTGGCTCCAAGACTTCGTACTCAACCTCGACCAATGCAGCGGCCTTGCGAGCGGTGTACTCGTCGTTGGCAGCAATGGCCGCGATAAAGTCGCCTACGCACCGTACTTCTTCGCCCTCCGCAATGAAGCCAGGCCAATCGAGGTGAATCAGGCCATACCAGCGGTCTCCAGGGACGTCCTTCGCAGTTGCCACCGTGACAACGCCAGGGAGCGCGAGGGCTTTGCTGGTATCGATCGAGAGTACTTTGGCTCTCGGGTGCTCGGACAGGGTAACCGCGCCAAAGAGCATATCGTCGCGCGTCATGTCCGCAACGTAGTCCCGTCGTCCGAGAGTCAGATCGCGAGCTTGGTAGCGAGTCAGCCTTTGTCCGACTCTGCCATTGGTTTCAAGCACGGGAGTCGCCTCGCCTCGCTTGGCCCGGGCATAGAGGTCTATGGCATCGAGAATTTTTGTGTAGCCAGTGCAGCGGCAGAGGTGAACGTCAATGGCCTTGGCGATTTCAGCTCGCGTAGGCTCTGGGTTTTTCAGAACGAGATGGTGGGCGCGCAAGGCCAAGCCGGGAATGCAGAATCCACATTGCAGTCCGGCAGTTGCAGCAAAGCAATCGGCGATAAGAGAGGTTTCGTCTTCCGGCAAACCATCGAGAGTTACGACTTCCTTGCCTTCGGCCTTCTTTGCCTTCATAGCGCAAGTGACAACAGCGCGTCCGCCGACAAGAGCGAGGCAACAGCCGCATTGTCCCTGAGGAGAACAGCCGTCTTTGACCGAGGTCACTCCGCATCGATTGCGCAGCGTATCGAGTAAGGACTCATCGTCTCGTGCGTCTACTTCTACTTTTTTGCCGTTCAGTTCAAACAAAATGCTCATAATAATCCCACCTTCGCTTTCGCGCAGAAGGGTACCGTGGCACAGGAAAAATTACCGGCTAACTTGGGCTAAAAGCTGCCGCGCAGCATGATGCTGGCACTCTCGCTGGTGCTCATCGGCAGCAAGGTCAGTTTCTCAGCCCCAGATGCCTTGCCACTGCCAATTGCGTACAAAACCACACTGGAAAGAAGCGCAGCGGCGCCCACACTTGCAGTGACTACCGTCCAGCGATCGGCAGATTCACCTTCATCCCAAATCGCTTGTCCTCTGCTTGTCCAAGTCCCTCGAAAGTCGGCGAGCTCATCGTGTTTTGAGATGGCTTGGGTGGCAAAGTACGCGCTGGCACCGAGGGCAAGGATACCGATACCTGCCGTGCTTAGGCTGGCAATCTTGAGCGTACGACCAGGGCTAGTTGTTGTACCAGGTGTAGGGCTTTCGAGCATCTCGACAGGCGCGATAGCCTCGGTATCTGGCAGTTCTGCCACCTCTGGCTTGGAAGCGTCCGTGTTGTCCGGCGAGTCATCCTTGGGATCGGTGCTCCGCGATTCGCTCTCCGCGCGCGCTTTGTCGGCAGCAATTTGAGACCGCAATTCTACCATGATCTCGCGAGTGTTGGCGGCTCCGCGTCCATTTGGTTCGAGAGCCAAGTACTGCTGGTAGTACGAGAGAGAGGCGGTCTTATCGCCAGCCAAGCGTTTTACCTGAGCGACATTGTAGAGGAATAGCGGCTGTGGGTAGAGTTTGTACGCCTGCAAATAGTTCTCGGCGGCAAGTACAAATTTTTTGGCAGCATGCGCCTTTTTCCCTGCAAGAAAGTGAGTGCGGGCATCGGCGATGGTTGTGGCGATGGAGCTGCTTGTGTCTCGCCATTGGGCTCAGGCTCAGGCTCTGCTACCGCCGTTTGGGGAACGAGGAGTAGGGCGAGAGAGACCATCGCTGCACTGGTGATTTTCATCATTCGCCTTCTTCACTTGTGGGCTTGGAAGCTTTCGTAGGGGCTGGTACTTGGGCAGCAAAAGGATCCAAAGCATCGTCTTTCCCTGCTGGCAGTTCAGGCGTCTTGTCCGGGTTTTATCGTCCTCTGGCTCAGTAGTGGGGAGCTTGTCGCCCTCGGTGCGCTCAGGAGTCGTCTTGTCTTCTGGAACGTCAGGTGTGCGCCCGCTCTGAGATTTTCCGCGGCGAATCAGTTCAACGGTGGTTGATCCATCGTGGGTGATCGGCATCTCAAACTCAGCCCGGTGGTAACCACTTTTCTTAAGAAGAAATCCAGCATGGCCGGTTCCGCGCTTGACTGTATATTTGTAGGGCGTCTGTCCGAGACGAACTCCATCGGACTCGCGATACACTTTGGCGCCAGAGGGATCGGAGTCGATAACCAGTACGACGGTCTTGCTCTCCACATTTGGTACTGCCTGAGTAGGGCCCGAGGCATCCAGAGCTTCCACGATCCCCTTGTCCGGCACCGGTTGCATTAGCGGATCGTACTCTAGTGGGAGAGCCGAAGGCAACGCCGCATTGGTAGGCTGTTCGGTCTCACTGCCTCCCATGAGGGTAACAACGGCGAAAATCACGACCGCCATGCTAATGGCAGAGA
>JAESTW010000337.1 GCA_016763395.1 Kofleriaceae bacterium | reverse complement strand
GGAAGATCAGGGCGATTGCAATGACAACCCTGATGATGGTGGCAGCCTTATCGGCCCAGGCGCTATCGAAGTTGCAGTCAACGCTGAGGGCGAACCAGAACTCATCGACAACGACTGTGACGGCATTGTTGATGAAGGCATTGAACCATGTCCGACAGATTTACTTGTCGGTGATGGCTTTGCATTTGCCGCAGCAATCGAGGTTTGTCACCAAACGATACAGGCTAACTTTAGCGCAAATATGGATACTCGGGGTCAAAACATTCTACCAGGATACGGCAACGTCTATGTACCTTTCGTGGGACCAACTCTAGCTGTATTGTCTAACGGCATCGCAATAGATGCTAATGATCCAGCCTTTGTGTTTCAGAGTGCAGACTTCAGTGTGTCCAACCCAGATCCCGACTCAGCTGTAACCGGAAACGTTCAGGATCTGAGCTCCATCACCCTCAGTCTTCAAGTTCCGAGCAATGCCAATTCATTCTCGTTTGACTTCAACTTCATGTCTATTGAGTTTCCCGAGTATGTTGGTGACGTATTTGACGATACATTCTTGGCTCTACTCGAGTCGGAAGCCTTTACTGGCAATGTCTCGTTTGACTCATTAGGCAACCAAATGTCTATCAATGCGGGATTCATGGATGTTTGCGCTATCGGTTTGGCAGCCAGCTGTACTGGCGAAGATGACTTGATTGGAACAGGCTTCGAAGTCACCCCTGAGACCCCTACCGTTGCTGAGATCGATGGAGGTGGAACAGGTTGGCTAACAACAACTGCTCCAGTCATTCCAGGAGAGAAAATCAAAATCACTTTCCTTATCTACGACGATGGCACTGATATCTTCGGTATTCCTGATCATGTTCTCAATTCGACCGTTCTCATCGACAACTTCCGCTGGGGCATCGAAGAAGTCGACGGCCCAGTAACTGTTGACTAACCGACCTGAACTCGCTTTTGCTACGGCCTTGGAGTCGTAGCGGGAGTTAAATCGACTCGAACTCCGTCCTTCATTGGCTCAGAGTCTGGCGACTCTGTTTTTTGTGGCGCTTGGCAGGAGCCGATAAAATCGTACTGGTAGCCAAAGCCCATCGCCACAGCGTATCCGCCGAGGGCTAGATAGGCCACGCCGTAGATGATGTGCGATCGTCCCGATCGTTTGTAATAGCCGCCTTTGCGGTAGTTGGGGCGCTCTTCATCCTCGCCCGAGTTTTTTTGCATTCCAATTCGAATGCGCATGACTCCAAAGGCGATAACCCAAACGGCAACTAAAAAGGGAATCCACGAAGGCAACATGCCGGTGGTTCTACCCCGTCAGTTGCAAACCTGTCGACTAGTACCTGGTGTGGAACACCAGAAATGAGCGGTATCCCAGCCTCCTAAAAGAGGTCGAGGTGCAGATCTTCGTATTGTGCTCGTCCTTGCTCCAATTCCGAAAATTTTTGCTCTCGCTCGGCGGCCAAGTCTCCGACATACGCCAGTACTCTGGGGTGCGTCATTATGATTTCGCGAAAGGCTTTGTCGGGCAATTCGAGAATTAGACACTTGGTCCGTGCCCGAACTGTCGCAGCAGCACCTGTTCGAGCCAATAGTGACATCTCGCCAAAAACGTCACCCCGCTTTAGCGTCGTCAGATACTGCGCTGCTGCCATGCTGCCTTTGCGTGCCACGTCCAAGCGTCCCGACATCACAACGAAGAGCCCGGGCGCTTTTTCCCCCTCCTCAATCAGTGTGGCTCCAGCTTCTACCTCTAGTAGTTGAAAGCGGTTGATGAGTTTCGTGCCCTCCTCGCCGTTGAAGGGAGCAAAGAGTGAACTCGTCTTGACTAGGCTTTCTACCAAACGCGTTCGCAAAAATCGACACAACACAGTCAGAACGATGGGCTCTGACGCTATCAGTTCTCCTATCGTCTGTCGATCGATAGCCAAAAGTTCGGTGTCAACCACTGCTTTCACCGTTGCTGTCCGAGGTTGATTGGTAACGAGCGCAATCTCTCCAAAGAACTCTCCGTCACTAAGAGTTGCCAATTCAATCGTCGGTGGGCCTTCATGTACGGCTCGTACCTTCCCTTCGCTAACGACGTACAAAGTCGTGCCCAAATCTCCCTCACGAAACAATGTTTCACCCGCCGAAAGTTCCACCAGGTGCATTTTTTCAACGAGCGACGCAAGGCTCTGCTTGGACAACGCTGAGAATAACGGGATGTGCCTCAGGTCTGGCTTGCCCTTCTCGGCCATCTCCGCCAACACTTCCAACTCTAAGAGAATTTCTGTAACCCCAGATGGCTCGCCTTCTCTCTCCCTCTGCACGCTCTCAATGGAAGCATGCCCCAGATCGATATCTTCCAACGCTGCGTCTACCGGAATTGGTGGTGGAACGGCGCTGGGAGTTGGCGGTGGGACGGCGCTGGGAGTTGGTGGAGGGACGGCGCTGGGAGGAACGGCACTGATAGTTGGCGGAGGAACAACAGTGTCTGGAACAACAGCGGGAGATTGCCCAGCTTGCTCAACCGAACTCGCTTCCCTCTTCTCCGGCGGCTCTGCTCTTTCGTCCGCCGGCTTATGAATTCCTCTGGCCTCGTTAAAGCTTACTAGTTGTTCTTGCGCATCACGGTTGTCCGGGTCCATGCGCAAAATTATTTTACACACCGCCACTGCTTTGACAAAGAAGCCTTCTTCTCCGTAGATAAGACTCGCGCGAGTGTAGGATTCAATCGCCAGCGAATCCTCCCCCATAGAACGATACATCTCAGCCGACTTTCGCGCCCACGCGCCATCTTCTGGCTGCAGCGCTTCTAGCTCTTGGTAGTAGCCAAGCGCCTTGTCATGCTTGCCTTTTGCCGAGGCAGCCACTGCCTTGTCACGTAATTTTCCCTCCGTGTACTGCATTCGTTTGTAAACTATACAGCAAAGAGCTGGGGACGAAGTACCGATTCTCAGATTCTCTGTGGATAACTTGCAAGCTAGATTGAGCCGGCGCTGGCTTGCGACCCCACATGGAGGAACATAGACAAAAGACACACATGGCGCCTTCGTTGCTTTGGTGCAAAAAGGCCCAGAAGGTAGCTTTTATATCTGGAAGATCCGTACTGACGCTCGTCATCAGCTCTTGAAATACTGTTTTCTGGTCGCCGCTTCCCAAGCTCTAAAGCGCCCGCCCCCAAGGCCACTCGGACATAACGACGCATACAATGCGACGAGAATCCGGCAACCCCGGACAAAATGATGCCTATAGACATTTCGCACAGGAGGACCTCTACTTATGACATGGGAACCCGTCCCTCTCCCCTCTCCCAACCGGCCCTCTCCCACCCGAGGTTACGCGTCCGCCGGACGTCCGGCTTACCGTCCGAAACACGGACAAAATGCGCGTGAACCCAATAACTTAGCGCTGGCACAATTGGTGCTTCACGGAAAGCATCACCAAACCAAGGCCCACATACAAAAACTCTACTGCGATGGTAACAAGGCGCGTGCACAAGCGTCAGATGCTGCTCGTCGAGGATGAGGACGTGACTCAAATCATTGAGTACACCCTTGGGTACTGCCTGCTCAAATACAATATCGACCTACACGCGATTGTCATCGAGGCCAATCACATCCACCGGGTTGACACCGATGTAGATGGAATTCGCCCGAAATTCATTGGCGCCTTCCACTCCCTGGTAGCCCGCCAGCTCAATCGCCACTACGACGAAGGCGATTCCTTTTTCTCGGGCAAGCAAACGAGCATTGTCCACAATGAAGAGGCTGGTGACATATTGAACCGTATCGTCTACACCATGGGAAATCCGGTGGCGGACGGGATTGAGCGAGAGGGCAAAAATCACAAGGGCATGCGTATGCGATGGCCTCTGCCGGACAGAGTGATCAAGCGGCCGAAGAAGTTTTGGAGATCACTCGAAAAGGGTGGTGTTGCGCCGGACGAAGTCGTCTTGTCGTTCTCAAGACCGCCTGGCTGGGATGGGTTGAGCGATGATGAGCTTGACGACTTGATCGAAAAGCGGGTGCTCGAGTACGAGAAGGAGAAACGGGATGCTCGAAACGAGAGTGGGAAGTCGTTTCGATGTGATGTTACGGATGAGAAACCAGATCCACGATCCTTTCCGAAGTCGCGGCATAAACTCTTTGGCCTTTCGCCGCTGATTGCATCGATGAACAAGGAGAAGCGG
>JAESTW010000336.1 GCA_016763395.1 Kofleriaceae bacterium | reverse complement strand
GCTAGGGCTCGCTCCGCCAAGTCGTTTCTCGCGTTCGGACTCAGCTCATTAAGAACACTTCCGAGAACCACTAGATCGTAGGCACCCTCCTCGATCGCATATTTAGCGGTCGATTCTCTGAAAATCCGAATCGAGATGTCTCCCAGCTCCAGCCTTTCTCTGTCCAGCGCGGCCAAGGCATCTCGATACAGGGTTAGAGCGTCTTCATCGACATCAACAGCGTCGATTTGTACGGACAGACCTGGAACCTTCTCGCTGGCAAAAGAAAGCAAACCGAGCCCCATGGCTCCAACACCTGCGCCGAGATCCAATACTCGCCATTTCTCTGCTTTGGGCAGTAGGTTCCGCCCGTCAAGTTCAGTGAGAGGAATGCAGATCTTCGCCGCGTCCGCTACCGTGAAAAAGAGAGCCCGAGCCGCCAAATCTGGCTCACTGGAAGAAGCGTGTGCCGCGTTGGCCAGCTCCGAGCGTCCGGTAGTGTAAAGCAAGGTTCTATCGACAATCGCCCGCAATAATATTTTTCGCTCCAGCGATGTCTTGCGCAGTTTTTGTTGCGCCGCCTGCCAGAGTGCATCTTCAATTTCCTGTTTGCATTTCCACTGCATAATCGTGCCTGATTTTCGTTCCTAGTTTTCGTCCGGTGGATACATATCCACGATGTGTTTGCTGAGAATTTGGGGAACGACAGTCGTCGTAAGCTCGGCTTTTTTGCCCTCTAACTCTCCCGACGTTGGTGTATACGTTGGTGGATACCAAAGCGAGAGTGTCTGCTGGCCCTCGGGAAGCTCGATTTCCGCATAGCCTCGCTTGTCTGTTACCGCGGCGGCACCATCGTGGACTACAATATACGCAAAGTCCTGCGCGTCGAGGCTATCGTGGACCCGCAATAGCGTTTTCGCCTGGGGACTGTACTTGAAAACCTGTCCGGGAATCCGCATTGGCATTTCACCAATTTGCGCAACGACCTTGCCGTTAGCATCTATCTCTTCGACGATAAGCCGATGTTCGCGCTCGTCCATATTTACTACTGACAGTGTTTTCCCGATTCCCATCACCACTACTCTGGGTTCTATTCGGCAGCCGGACACAGACAGCCGAGTATCGCCAGCCGCCCTGCCATGCCTAGCTGTTACCGCAACGTTGGGCAAACCGCCCATTAGTTCCACTTCGACGGCTGGCTTTCGCGCCAGACCACATTGGTTTCGTCCGGGCGATCTACGCAGTGCAGAGTCGGGCCACAACCACCGTGCGCGCACTTGCAACTGTCCTTGTCCGATCGGCAAATCAGGCCTGGGTGAATCCACTTCTGCGTCTGCGGGTACCGTCGACACTGTGGCGACGATTCCGCTATCCTTGGGACTCTGCGCCGAGCTACCACATCCGACTAAGGTCACTGCTGCCAACATCAACATAAGTGGAGCTGCCTGATTTAACAGCTGCAACACTCTGTCCGCGACCTTTTTGCCTTTTGCTACACAGTCGTTGATAGAAATTCCGCCCAAGGCATTTCCTGTTACTACAATTCCCAACGAACTCGCTCCCTCTTCAATTCGATCAACCCTATCGAGGTGCCCGATAGTGTACTGAGGAATTGCTCGCGGCCAACGAACCACTTGTTGAAAGGTCGGCTCGCCTCGAATATCCAGCACTTCCTTCAAGTCCTCTCTAGCTCGAGCCACGATAGCCTCGTTGGACTCGTCCAAGATGCCTGGATCACGTGAACCACCCATCATACAGCGCAGCATGACTCCCCCCTCGGGGGCTCGCCCACTGAAGCAACTGCTCTCAAAAACGGTACCGAGTACGCGCAGAGACGATCCTTTTGCGACGACGAATCCAAACCCGTCCAAGGGGTGAATGGGTTTGTCCGAATACCCAAGCCCCACAACCACCATAGGAACATAGGGAATTTCTCGCAGCGCCTGTGCCATCTCCGCTTGGTGCGGTCCCACCAAAGAAGCACTCACGTAGGCCGGTGTCGCCAGCACGACACCATCAAATCGATGATGTTCACCGCTCGCCGTGTGAAGCACAAATTCTCGCCCGTCCTTTTCTAAACTAGAAATACTCGTAGAGGTCCACGTGTGTGGTTCTAGTTCTCTTGCCAGAGCCTTCGCCAGAGCACCAAGCCCACCAACCGGCGCTAGGATTCGTTGCCCTTTTGACTTACCTGGGTCGTCTTGGAAGAAGGAAAATGCTGATTCAACCCGGGTGGCTGCCAAACCTCGCAATAGCCCGCCTCTGGCCTCGAGCGTAGACAACGATGGGAAGCACGCCCGAAGACTGAGATTGTTTGTATCGCCCGCATAGACTCCAGTAACAAAGGGAGCGATCATCTTCTGCTCGACCTCCTCACCCAAGCGTCGGTTGAAAAACTCGGCGACACTCTCGTTGGCCCCGGGGTGAGTCGGTTGCAAAGGTTCGGCCAGCGCTCTGAGTTTCCCCCGCCAAGAAAGAAAAGAACCGGACAACATCGCCAGCAAGTTTGGCGGCATTTCTCGCAAACGGCCGTCTTGATATACCCAGCGTTTTTTTGCCTGCGGTAGTGCTTCCTCCAGCGATACGCCCAAGTCCCTCGCCAAATCCGCAGCGCCGGACTCAGCTGGGATGAAGCTACTGGCAGCATGCTCCATCAAAAAACCATCACTCGAACTCGAATCGAGTAAGCCACCTAAGCGCTCACTCGACTCGATGAGTACGACTTCGTGCCCGGCCCGCAATAGTTCGCGGGTGGCGGACAACCCCGAGATCCCCGCTCCTATCACCGCTATTCGCGAACTCTTCTTTGTCATTGTCCAGCCTGTTTGGGTTACTGGGACTGGGACTTCTTCAGAGCGAGTTCTTTAACAGTGTCCACCAAATAGCGAACCTGCTCTCGGTCTGTACTTGGCATGATGCCATGTCCAAGATTGAAGATGTGTCCGGGACGGCCGTCGACTGCATCCAACACCTCTTGAATTCGCTCGCGTAGGCTTTCTTTCGGGCGGAAGAGTGCAGTTGGATCGAGGTTTCCCTGCAGCGCAAATTTGTCTCCCAGTGCATCCCAGACCACCGGCAGATCAACCTTCCAATCGACTCCCAGCACATCCGCCTTGCTCTCCTTCAACCTCTCGAGATAGGGCGCACAACCGTTAGCGAAATAGATGATAGGAACCTGCGTCTTCTTCCAGGTTGGAGAATCCTTCAACATTTCAATGACTCGATTGGCGTGGCGAAGCGCAAATTCTGTAAAGTCTCTCGGAGAGAGAATCCCCGCCCAGCTATCGAACATCTGGATGCACTGAGCACCCGCGGCGATTTGTGCTTCTAAGTAGACGGCACAACAACGAGCCAATTTGTCGAGCAGCGCATGTCCGGCCTTTGTATCGGAGAAGAGTAGAGATTTGGTCTTCTCAAAACTCTTGGAACCACCACCTTCAATAGCATAGGTCGCCAAGGTAAAAGGAGCCCCTGCGAACCCGATGAGCGGAACCTTATCTTCGAGCGCAATACGAATTTTTCTGATTGCCTCAAAGACGAAAGGCATCTCGAGTTCTGGGTCCGGTACTCGCAGCGCATCAATAGAGGCACGATCGTGAACTGGATTTGAAAGAATCGGTGCGGGAGTAAATTCAATGTTGAGTCCCATTTTCTCCAAAGGAACCAAGATATCGCAAAACAGAATTGCAGCATCGAAACCAAATTCATTGATTGGCTGCATGGTTACTTCACAAGCCAGATCGGGCGTTTTGCACAATTCTAGAAATGAGACCTTCTTGCGAATCGCCCGGTATTCGTGCATATAGCGTCCTGCTTGACGCATTAGCCACACAGGTGGGCGCTCTACCGCTTCGCGCCTACATGCCCTTAAAAATAGATGGTCTGTCATGCGGCGAAGTTTAGCACGCCTCGTGATTGACTGAACCTCAGTGCTCACAGAACATTGCAAAAGGAAGGCCCTCGTGTATTGCATGAAACAAACCTTCGTCCCTATACTAATCTGAACGTGTCGAAGGCCCCACTTAGCGTGAAGCTAGCCTGCCAATCTTGGCAACAACTCTCAGCGATTTACTCCCGTGATTTGTGCAGGAATGCCTTCTTCCTAAAAACAAACAATCCGCCGGCGATCGGTACTCAAGTCCGAATTAGCCTCGTTCTTCCCTCGGATACCAGCGTTGAACTCAACGGTAGGATCAGTGCTCATGTCGCTGTCAATGGCCTCCAAGGTCGAGGCCCAGGTGTAGATATCGCACTGCTCACACTAAGCCATAGTGTGATGTGGCTTATTGAAAGCGCACTCTCTGCTGCGGGCATGACTCCCGAACTTTCGATTTCGGACAAAGGAACTCGAAAGCCACAGAAACAAGTCTCTACCGAAAAAATCGAAGAGAGTGGAATCGATGAAGGGGCGGAGATTATCGGCGCAGAAGTACAACTCATTGACTCTCTGAGTAAAGAACTGGCGTCATTTGCCAAATGGAATGCATTTCAGAGGCTCAATATTGGCTACGAGGCCAACGATGATCAGGTGCGAAGTGCATTTGGTGAGCTATCCAAGCGCTATCATCCTGACAGGTATGCCCGCTATCAGAGTCCGGAAATTCGCGAGCTAGCCAACGAACTCTTCATCTTGCTGCGAGATGCATACAGAACTCTCGCCCGCGCTCCAGAGCGAACTGCCGCCCTGGCTAAGATCAAACCCAAATCGTCGCCAGGCTCGTCGCCACCGTTGTCGCCAGGCTCGTCGCCAGGCTCGTCACCGAAACTCTCCGTTGCTACTGCTGCCCCAAACCTGGCCTCTACACGAAAAGCAAAGCAGATTGACACCAAGGTCCCGGACATGGGCGCCGAGATATTCGACAGTGTTCAGCAGTCTTCGGTAGGTCCACTACCTCAAGCGAACGGTACTCCTATCTCTGCTCAGGTGGAATTGGGATTCCGAGTACTGGAAAGCGGAGAATACCAAAATGCGTTGCAAATTTTGAAAATCGAAGTGCGCAAGTACCCGGACGACATACACGCACAAGTCGGAGTTGAATTGGCAGCAGGTAAATTGGCCTTGGTATCGGGCGACCGCATGGAAGCTGGACAACGATTTGAGGCTGCACTCGATATCGACCCGACCAATGAACGAGCAGCCCGAGAAATTGCTGAGATGCGCAGACATGTCACCTCTCAACGTCGTGGACTTTTATCCAAACTCATGAAGAAGATCTAAAGAACGTGGCTCGAATAATTGGCATAGATCTGGGAACCACAAACTCTTGTGTGGCGGTCATCGACGAGGGGAAAAAACCTCGAGTTCTCGCAGGTGTAAACAACCGTCGGACAACTCCTTCCGTGGTTGCGTTCACTGGCGAAAAAAACTCCAAGGATGTGGTCATCGGACAAGCAGCGCAACGGCAAGCAATCACGAACCCAAGACGAACAATTATCGGTGCAAAACGCCTCATTGGGCGCAAAGTAAATGCCAAAGACGTGGCCTGGTTTGCTCGTTCTGCTCCTTTTCGAATTGTCTCGGCCCCCAACGGAGATGCCTGGGTTCGTATTGACGACAACGCATTGTCTCCGCAAGAAATTGCCTCTCACATTCTCGGACACATGCGTTTCATCGCCGAAGAAGCACTGGGAGAACCTGTAACCCGAGCGGTTGTAACCGTACCTGCCTACTTCGACGAATCTCAACGCCAAGCAACCCGCGACGCGGGCACGATTGCCGGACTCGAAATTTGCCGAATTCTCAACGAGCCGACCGCAGCGGCACTGGCGTACGGCGTACATCGGGTAAAAGAGGGTCGAAGAATTATCGCGGTATTCGACTTGGGTGGTGGCACCTTTGATGTGTCGCTGATGTCCGTCGAAAACAAGGTCTTCGAGGTACTGGCAACCAATGGTGACTCGGCACTGGGCGGTGATGACTGGGACCGTATGCTTATCGAGTATCTGGTAGATTCAGTTTTCGATGAGCACCGAGTCGATATTACTTCCGATCCAGTTGCCATGGGTCGCCTCAAAGAGGCGGCGGAAGCAGCAAAGCGCAGTCTCTCGAGTGAGAGCATCGCCACTATCAACTTGCCCTATCTACACCAGGAGTCGAGCCCTACCCCGATTCATCTGGACTGCAAAATTACGAGAGAGTACTACGAGACACTAACTCATGAGCTCCTCGACAGACTGCGCGCCCCTTGCGAGCAAGCTCTGGATGACGCCAATCTTACTAAAGAGGACATCGAGGAAGTTCTCCTCGTTGGCGGTATGTCCCGTTCACCGGCCGTACAAAAAATGGTCGAAGAGTTCTTCGGACAGAGTGTGTCCAAGAGTGCCAACCCGGACGAAGTTGTAGCCTTGGGAGCAGCGACTCACGCGGGGATTTTGGCCGGCAACGACGATGAAGCGACCCTTATCGATGTCACCGCCCATTCCATCGGGGTAAAACTCGGCAGTGGTGGCTTTTCATCGATTGTAAAGCGCAACTCCATACTGCCGGTTCGAGAACACAAACTCTTCGCCACAAGCCAAGACAATCAAGATTTTATCGAAGCGGAAATCTACCAAGGCGAGAGTGACAAGATAGCCGAGAATCGCCTGCTCGGAAAAATTCGGCTAGACCAATTGCCACGGGGTAAAGCCGGTTCTGTCCGAGTCAAACTGACCATCACGATCGATGTCGAGAGTTTGTTACGAGTCACTGCGACCGAATTGTCTACCGGCAAGTCGGCACATGTAATTCTGTCACCCTCAAGTGGCCTCTCTTCAAGCGACTTGAACAAAATCCTTCAAGCGCGACGAGCGCATAAAAAGCCGTAGGCTACCTAGCAGCCCTCACCAGGCGACGATAAATCGGACAAGAGCTTCGGCCCGCAACGCGAGCGATGACACCTCGATGTATTCGTCGTGGGTGTGAAATCCTTTTCCCCGGGGGCCAAGACCATCGATTGCGGGGGTTCCCACTGCGGAGACAGCGCTAGCATCGGATCCGCCTCCGATGAGCCCTGCCTCACTATGTCCGAGCCCGGTTGCTTTGGCCGCCGCTGCATAGCGGGTGTAGAGCTCTGCGGATGCATCAGTTCGAGTCAAGGGCCCACGCCTCACGCCCCCCTCTACAGTGATTTCGGTATTGGTCGCCTTTGCTATCTCTAACGCCAAGGCTTTCACACGCTGTACAAGTTCTTCTCCATCTTCCGTGTGAATCAAGCGAAAATCAATCTGGCACTCGGCGTGCTCGGGTACGGTATTGCGAGCAGAACCGCCCTCAATGATTCCCACATTGACGGTGACTCCCTTGTCGTAATCGGTGAAACGTTCAACACCTGAGATGAGTTTGGCAAGCGCGCAAATGGCGTTTACCCCCTCTTTGTGGTGATTCCCCGCATGTGCGGCGCGTCCCCGGACAGATACTCGTAACGCCCCGGTACCTTTTCTCCGGGTGATAACTGCGTCCTGCGCCCGTCCGGCTTCGAAAACCAAAGCACCACCAATGCCGCGAGCCAATTCCAACAAAAGCTCACTTGAGTCGGGCGATCCTATTTCCTCATCGCCAACACAGATAAAGGCGAGAGGAATACTCGAGAGAGCCCCTAAACTAGAAAAACTCTTAAGCGCCAAGTAGACCGTCGCCAAGCCGCCTTTCATGTCCAAAACCCCCGGACCTCTCAGCGTATCCCCCGCCAGTTCAAACACATCAAAGGTGCCTGGAGGAAAAACAGTGTCGTGATGCCCAACCAACAACAGCCGATCGGAGGCGGCAGCGCTCTCCCATCCTGGAGTGCGAAAAATAAGGTGATCGCCAACTTGCTTGCCCGGCTGACGAGTCGCGAAAAGTCCATCCATCGAAAAGTCTCGCACTAGAAGGTCGCCCATGGCGTTCACACCTTCAATATTGCCTGAGTACGAATTGCATTCGATCCACGGCTTCAATATGTCGAGGATGGTGAGGGAAAGCTGAGTACATTTCTCGCTCACATCGCTGAGTCGCATAGTCTGAGAAGATGGCATGTGCCGGAGTATACAAAGATTCTGGATATGAGGCGCTCTTCTCGAACGGCGCGAAGCAGCTGCATACCCCGCTCAGATGTGCTACTTGGTGCTAGACAATGAACGCGTCAGCAATCAAATCACTTTTGTGCGTGTCGGCGCTGAGCACAGCTATCGGGTGCTCAAAGAGCGACGAAAAAAGCTGTGGTGAAGTGGCAACACACGTTGTGAGGATGCTTCGCGAAGAACTCGTCAAGGCTGATTCCGAGACTCAGAAGATGGCCCGAGCAAATTTGCCAACCTTGCAGAACTCGATGATGAAGACCTGCGAGTCACAGAGTTGGCCACAAAGCAGCCGCCAGTGCATCTTGGACGCAAAAACGGT
>JAESTW010000335.1 GCA_016763395.1 Kofleriaceae bacterium | reverse complement strand
TCAATATGGAAGAGATGGATCCAACTCCATTTTTGGAGGCGCTGGGAACCCACGGATTGCCATGGACGGTCTTGGATCTCTAGTTCAAACGCTGCTCAGCCAAGATCTGAGTGGCGTACCCTCGCCGGCCTTTATCATCGACAAGGGAGCGTTGCGGGCGAATTTAGCGGTGCTCGAAGACGTTCAACGGCGCGCGGGCTGTAAGATCTTGCTGGCCCTGAAGGGCTTTGCTGCGTGGAATCTGGCGCCGATGATAAGGCAGGTTCTGCCCGGCATTGCAGCGTCTTCGCCACACGAGGCCAGACTCGGGTTTGAAGAATTCGCGGGCGAGGTTCACACCTACTCACCAGCGTTTGTGCCGGACAAGTTTGATGAGGTTATCAAATTCTCCGATCACATCCTCTTCAACTCCTTTGCACAATGGCAGCGCTACAAGCCGGCAATCGAGGCCAGCGGGAAAGCTATCGAGTGCGGAATTCGGGTAAATCCGCAGCACTCAGAAGTGAGCACGCCAATCTACGATCCATGCGCGCCCGGGTCCCGACTCGGGGTGTCCCGGGATGCATTTCGCCCAGACCAGCTGGACGGCATCTCAGGCCTACATTTTCACAATCTCTGTGAACTCGGCGCCGATGCGCTCGCACGCACACTGGCATCCTTCGAGGAACAGTTTGGAGAATTTCTGCCCCAACTAACGTGGGTCAATTTCGGCGGCGGGCACCTCATTACAGCCCCCGACTACGACCGAGAACACCTAATCCAGATTGTACGAGATTTTCGTAGACGCCATGATGTCGAAGTGATCTTGGAGCCTGGAGAAGCCATCGCAATACGAACCGGAATCTTAGTCTCGACCGTCTTGGATATCGTGACGAACGGCGGAGTTGTCAACGCAATACTGGACACTTCCGCGTGCGCGCACATGCCGGATGTACTGGAGATGCCCTATCGCCCAGAGGTTGTAGGCAGTGGCGTAGCTGACGAAAAAGCGCACACCTACCGCCTCGGCGGAGTCAGTTGCCTGGCGGGAGATATCATCGGTGACTATTCTTTTGATACCGAGTTGCAAGCCGGCGATCGCGTCGTCTTTCTTGATATGAGTCACTACAGCATGGTGAAAACCACAAATTTCAATGGTGTACAATTGCCTCATATCATGACATTTGAGCCCGACACAGCGAACTTTGAACTTGTCCGAGAGTTCGGTTACGAGAGCTACAAGAGCCGACTCGGCGGTCTAAGGAACAAAGCGATAGCCCGAGCCGTGGACCGTTCGTAAATAGGTGGGCGAGTCCGCTTCGTCCTCAAGAGCTTTGCGGATCTTTACGATATGATTGTCGACCGTTCGGGTGTTGGGGAATTTATCGTAGCCCCAGGCCTCGTTCATTAAGTCTTCCCGAGTAATAACTTCGCCCGGACGAGCCGCGAAGACTTTTAAGATGGCATAGGCCCTAGAAGTCAAATCGAGGTCAACACCAGCCTTTGTCGTCGTCTGGGACTTAAAGTGAATCACAACATCTCCAAAGCGCAACTCATCAGGCGTACTGCCCTGCCCGTGTCCACTTCGCCTGAGTACCGCAGAGACCCTGGCCAGCAGCTCCATTAGCGAAAAGGGCTTTGTGACATAGTCGTCCGCTCCCAGATCGAATCCTCGAACGCGATCGAGTTCCGCCCCGCGAGCACTTAAGAAAATCACTGGGATCTCGGCCAGTGCCCCTTTGCTTGCCTTGAGTTTGCGACACACCTCAAACCCATCCATATCCGGCAGCATGATGTCCAGGACAATAAGATCTGGCATCATCTCAGCGGCGCGAGTGAGGCCGACGTCGCCCCGTGTTACCGCAGCCACCTCGTAGCCTTTGGCCCGCAAGGTGTCCTCGAGACCAAGTCGAATCGACGCGTCATCCTCAATGACTAAAATCTTTGTCATGCATCCACCAGCTATACTTCTACCATGGGTAGCTCTATGGTGAATGTAGCGCCTTTTCCAGCAATACTCGACACCAAGACATGACCACCTTGCGCCTCGACGTGCCGCTTAACCAACGCCAGACCGAGTCCAGTCCCTTGTATGGCAGAGCGAATCGCTTCTGGCGAGCGATAGAATTCACGGAAGATTTTTGCGTGCTCACTGCTTGGGATGCCAGGCCCGAGATCGGAGACAGTCATTTCGAAGATGTTTGGCTTCGGCGAGAGGCGTGCTTGGACTGAAATCGCTTTGCCCTCACCGTACTTGGCTGCGTTCGACAATAGGTTGATCAGGCACTGCACAATAATTTCCTGATCGACTCTCACCAGGGCCTCGTCTGCGTTCTCACCAATCTCGAGTTTCACTTCCTGTTGCTGATCATCATCGCTCATTCGCCGAAAGGTCTTGCATGCATTTCGGACGATGTCAGCAGCACGGCTGTTCCTGTCCGAATACTGATAGGTTCCTCGTTCGATCTGCGAGTAGTCCAATAAGTTGGCAATCAGCAGTCCCAGCCGTTCACTCTCCTTGACGATAATCCCATGATAACGCGATTCTCGCTCTCGGTCATCGCCAGCCACTCGTTCTTGCAGCATCAACGCAAACATACGAATGGACGTCAGTGGAGTTTTTAGCTCGTGGGATACTGTCGATACGAAATCACTCTTTAACCGGGCCAATTCTCGTTCTCTCGCGGCGCCGCGAATTGTCACCCAGAGACCCAGTACGAGGACAATGACCAACCCGCCCGTGATTGCCCGATGACGACGGCGAGCTTCGGCGATATCCTCAAAGCCATCGCCACTCTTTTCTTGGTCCCACAGAAGCAACGCCAAGTGAGGCAATAACGGTCCCAGGCTAACCCGTGCCCTTCTTGCATTGGATCTGTTAGCCCCTTCTTGCATTGCCTCGACTCGGACAAGTAACCCCTGATGTAAGCCGAGAGCTACCGCCGCATCCGACGCCATTTTCTGCAAAAACTTCTCACTTAGTATATTGCCGCGGATCGAGTTGTCCGGGAGCAAGCGATACACAATATTGTGCTCTGCATTCCATGGCGCCACCAAACTCCGGACCGTCGGACCTGCGCTGGCCCGAAGCTCCATACGGCGAGTCTCGATTCTGCTGGCGAAGGCGCTATCCCTCTGCGCCAGGCCGAATGTCTTTTCGATGCTTTCCGCTTGCCCCTGCTCCGCACTCCCCAGGGGCATGCTTTTGAGATTCTTCAGAGCGGCGTAGGCGGCAACTTCCAGGAGCGCGTTCGGTGCCTGATATTGGCGTCCGACGAGTTTGCGCAAGAGCGCAAAAGAAGCCGTCGGAGAAGTGTTCACCTCGGACAACCCAATGTCGGCGAGCAAGCGATAGGGGATGTCCGACTCATTTACTCGGTCACCGAATTGTTCCGCCAACTGCAAATACCGCCGCCCCGCCAAGCCCGCTTCCGATACCCGACGATGAATCCGCGCAAGCCCAAGCAGCGCCTCAGCGCCTGTGTCAGAATACCCAGTGAGGCCTTCGTAAATCGCGGTTGCCGATCGGTAGTCCCACGCGTTGCGGGCACAGCCGTCTTTCGCAACATTGCAGACACTATGCTCTAGCGAACGGGCACGATTCAACGCGCGCTGGCGAGATTGAAAACCTTTGGCGGGAACGACTCCTTCTTGCTGCACCGCCTCTTGGTCCGCACGAAAAGGCTGTGCCAGCGGAAACACGATATCGTCGTCCTCGTTCATCGCAAAAACCGGCTGTTCGCGATAGGCGGCCAATTGCACAAGGGAAAGCGAAGCCTGGTACTCCAAGTTCTGCTCAATTTGGGCCCGCAGCTTGTTGGCAATCTGAACAGCGCGCTCTTGATGCTTGCGAAACCGAGCATCGATTATTCCCAGTTCGTCCGGGTACGAGATTGACGACATATACGCGATGCCGCCCGCGGAAAGCAAAATCGCTATAACGGCAACTATACTTAGCAGTGTTCGCCGTGGACCCGTCACCTGCGAAGCCTATCAAAACTAAAGCTGGTTCCCTATTACTTATGAACCGGCGAACCAAAGTGAATCCACACACACTCCTCCAATGTGGTACGCTCGCTGAAAGGGCATGGAGATTCTTAAGGTACGATTTCGGACGGATACAGAGTTTCATGAACTCTATCAGGACGATCTTCCCGTTGGTGGTTTCTTCTGCCCGACCACCCAGAGCTTTACCCCGGGACAAAAGGTCGTCGTTGAAATTAGCGCGCCCTGCCTGCCGAATAAAGTTCTAGTCCGAGGCTATGTCCGATCGTGGCGACCAGCGCTGCCCCGATTGCGAGTCCGGGCCGGAGCCATCGTCGGATTTTCTGCTGACGAAGTCGACAAGAAGAACTTTCTAGAAGGCATTATCAGTGGCAAAGTTCAGGGTGCTCCCAAACGCAAATACAGTCGCTTGCCCGTCGAACTGCCGGTGCAATACCGCATAAAAGACTGCGTAGAACAGGTCGATTGCCATCTCTCTGAAATCAGTGTAGGCGGCGCAACCCTGGCAACCAAGACCTGTTTGGACCTAGAGTCGGAAGTGATCCTTGAGATCGTGCCACCTGGTTCGGTCACAGCGCTATCGATTTCTGGACGGGCAATTTACCACCTCGACAACGGATCTACCGGGCTAAAATTCATCTACCGAGACGCGGGCGGCACCAGGCGACTCAAAGAGCTTGTCCGAAGACTCCGCGACGAATAGGCTGGAGGTTTTCCGATGGCCTACCGCTCTTCCAAAAAACGGTTTCGATTGCGAAACCAGAAACTCGGCGCAGATAAAGCACAGGGAGCGCTCTCCTCGGTTCTGAACCGCTATGGAATAGCCAAAGAGATTCGTGAACATCGGCTGCTCATCCACTGGGACAAAGTGGTTGGTACGCGAGTGGCGGCGCATACCACGCCGGACGCGCTTGACAAAGGTATGCTCTGGGTACGCGTGGACAATTCCAGCTGGATGCATCAACTGAGCTTCCTCACTGCAGAGATCATTACAAAGGCCAATGAGTTGTGTGGCGAAGAGATCGTGAAGTCGCTGCGCTTTCACCTGGGTCGCGGAACCTCGATGAAAACCGACGCACTTTCTGCGGCTGCCCGAATTCGCAGGCCACTCGCCAAAGAGCGTCCACTGCCGATGCCCGCCGTCGGATTCAGACTTGACTCGATTATCGACGAAGCCTCGGGCATTGAAGACGCAGAACTGCGCGATGCCATTGTCGACATTCGTCGCCGTCTCAATATGTAAGCGGCCGGCTACCTCAAATAGGTATTGTTCTTGCGATTTATCCCGGGCTTGCGTATTTTCTGCTCATGCGTCCCTCGGCCCAAGTTCTTCGAATCCTCCTTCTTCCTCTCGGTGTCGCCATGACGCTTTCGTGTGGGTCTAATGAAGACAACACGACAACACCACAGACTGTGGCTACTCCGATTACACAAGAGCTAACCCCGCCGGCAGCCGACGCAACGACTGCGAAGCCCGAACTGGCCGCCTCTGTAACCATCGCATCAGTACAACTCGACAGCGACTGCAAGGGACCTAGCTCAAAAAAGCCCCCTTCTGCGGGCGGAGTAACGGCAAAACCTTCAAGGAGGGACCGACGTTCATCGGGTTTCAAACAGCCATGCCGCCAATCAGTTATTCAGTTGGCATTTATCGGACACCCGGACAAAGCTGCAACGGTTGAGCTTCGGACGATTCGGCTCATGGAC
>JAESTW010000001.1 GCA_016763395.1 Kofleriaceae bacterium | reverse complement strand
CGTGGGCGCTACGACGCTTTTCTTCCAGTTTGGACCAAGCGATGAGCGCCCGACTATTCACTCTTGTCCTCTTGGTCGGACACAAGTGAGAGATAGAAGTCTTCGATGGCTCCAGGGCCTTTGGAAAGTAAGGTTTCCAGTTCGCCACCGCTTACATCTGCTTTGAGTAGCCCCTGATCCATGATTAGGATTCTGTCACACAATCGCTCTGCAATTCCCAAGAGATGAGTCGACATCAATATCGCGGCCCCTGCGTCCGCTGCCACTTTGAGAGACTTCCTGGCCCGGACGGCGGCCCTTGGGTCGAGCCCGTTGAGGGTTTCATCGAGCAGTACAACATCAACTCCACCAACCAGGGCGGCCGCCAGTCCAACTCGTTGCCTCATTCCGAAAGACAACTCCCGGCACAAGCGTTTGGCAATGGGGCCGAGACCAAGCTCCACGAGCATTTTCCCGTGAGCTTCAGGCTCGCTCTTGCCCCGTGTCTCGGCGACGAAAGCCAGGTGTTCTTCCACGGTGAAAAAATCGTAGAGTGAAGGTGGCTGGTCGGCAAATCCGATTCGAGCTCGCACTCGCAAAGGATCTTCGGTCAATGCTGTCCCTTCTACTTTGATAGTTCCTGCGGACGGAACCAATGCACCGGCAATGGCCAGCAGCGAAGTGCTTTTTCCCGCTCCGTTGGGCCCCAGCATGGCAACAATCTCGCCGGCTTGTAACGACAGGTTCAATGCATCAACAGCAACGCGTTTGCCGTAGTGGACCGTCAGAGATTCAACTTGTAGCAGAGGAGGCGACATAGCGCGGCTTGAGTACCATGGCCGGGCTGCCAATGACCACTACAGCGGGTGATTGGAGCGCTTCTGCCTCAATATCCTCCAGCTACCAAGACTGTTCCGGTATTTCTGGTTATAGTTGGCGAGTGCCTGTTGCCACCTATCCTGGTACTGTGACTCCCCTCCGCGGTTTAGGTAGTTTTGCCGAATCGGAACGTGATGTCTTTTTTGGTCGTGATCAAGAGCGCGATCAGCTCGCCAACTTGGTCACCGATAGTAGCTATCGTGCGGGGCTGTTGTACGGAGAATCAGGGGTAGGTCGAACGTCCTTACTGCGCGCCGGACTACAGCCGAGTTTGCGAGATCATGGTGTCGTTGCGCTCTTCTGCGAGGACAACAATCAGCCACTGGACTCCTTTGCCCAGGCCTTGTCGCAAGCGTCCGGCCAGGTTGCCAAAGAGCGAGAAACAGCCGCCAGCTACCTTGCACGCGTCATTGGGCAAGCAGCTCAAATGTATCTTTTCATTCTCGACGACATCGATCTGGCGATGAGTCGAGACGAAAGAGTGTGTGCCGAGGTTGCGGAACTCTTTACCCGTGTGGCCTCGCGATCTGCCGGACGAGCGCGCTTTCTCTTTTCGTGCGCCAGCGACAGAGTGCATGCCTTTGCCGCCCTAGAATTGCGAACCGGCTCACTCTTTCCACCCGCCAGTCGATTTGAACTTTGTGGAATGGCGGTCCCAGAAGCAACACTGGTACTCGAGCGCACGGTCGCTCTCGCTGGGATCCCCTGCGAAGAAGACCTGGTTCCTGCAATCATCGCCGATTTGAGCCGAAAGAGTCGAAAGAGTCGCTCGCACTCCAACTCGATTCTCCCCTGTGACCTGCAAATTGCAGCGATTGCTATCAAAGAGCTCGGAATAGCATCGGCGGCTCAGTTTCAGCGGGAGGGGGGATATACCCAACTCGAAAATCGATGGGTTGTACTCGCAACCCAGTCCACAGGAAATGAGCGTTCTGCCATGCGTCTCTTGGCGGTTCTCGCTGCCAATGGAATCATGCAGCCTTGTCCGACCTCATCGGTAGCCAGACAAGCCAATGTCGATATTGATTTCGCCCAAGGTGCGCTCGCTACTTTGCAGACACGCGGACTAGTCCAAGGCAACGCCGCTGCCAATTCAGAAGAACTCCACTACACTCTCAGGCACGAGGTCTTGGCGCCGCGCTTAAGGCAACAAGCTGCCCCTGCAGCAATCTCGGCACAAAAAGCCTACGAAGTTCTCGGAGCAAAGGCAGCGCAAGAGAAGGGACTCAGCCGGCGCGAATACCTGGAGCTGCGCCGCGAGGGCATCGTTCCCACCACTCCCCAGGAAGAGGCGGTTATCAGCAAGACTCTCATGAGAGCGAAGCTAGCTCTCTTTGGCGCTGCAGCACTACCGATACTCGTTGTCGCATTTGTCTATGTATCGATGTCCGGCAGTTATTATCTCGATACGGCGCACGGAGCAGAGGGATCCGAGACCATCGTTGTCCGAGCAGGAAAACCGGGTCTCTCCTGGTTCAATTGGCTGCCCAAGAGCCCTTCCTTTGGCTCTATTGTTGCTGATACTGGGCTCACAAGCCGTATGGTGAGCGAGAGCACCAGGCAAAAAGCACGTTCACACGACATCTCGGGATCTCTAGATGGTGCAGAGTATGTCGATCAAACAAAGACTGCTCGCAGTGCGGGCTTGGCAGCAGTCTTGCTGTACGCACAAAACGGGGACGCCGCTGCGTTGGCCAAAGTTGAGAAAGATCTAAAAAACCCAGAGGAGTTTGTCCAGTTTCTTAGCCTGCTTCGAGAAATTGCGCATGGTGCAGACGAGGAGGTCCAATTGCTGGAGCAAGCATTGGCCTTTCCCTCTTCAGCCCTTCAAACCGAAGCATTGGCCCTGGCTACCAGCGCCGAGAAGAGACATCCCGGCTCCTATTCGACTTTCATCGCAAACGCGCTCGCGTCCTCGGACACCCAGCGCAGACACATCGCCATTGCCGCCCTGCGAAGCCTGGATAGCAAACGCACAACACCGATGATTCAAGCCGCCCTTGACACCGGTCCAGATGATGAGGCCGGACAGGAGTTACGAGCACTGCTATCGGGTGTTACGCAAGCGCCCAGTGCTGAGAATTCCCAAGCGGAGAACACCACCAGTGGCACGAGCACAAAAGGTGCTTCGAGCCGGACAAAGATGGTCCGAGCCTTTCAGCTCGATCCCGCCGCAGCCACTACAGACGCGATTGCCCTGGTTGCAAACGAAAGTGCCGATGCCAAAGAGCGAATCGCCGCTATCAAGCTATTGATCGACAACGCGCCAGAAAGCAGCCTAGCGTCTCTTGACCCGAAACTTCGCGTTGTCCGAAGTTCAAAATCGCCAGAAGTCGCTGATGCCATCTTGCCACTCTTGGCCCGCGCGCAACCAGTGAACGTAGCGAGTGAGCTTGTCGCTATCGCAAACGCTGGCAAGCTAACGACCAAGAAATCAGTGATGTTGGCAAGGTCTTGGGGACAGATCGCTCGAAGTGACGAAACGATCCGCGCTGAAGCTGGTGCTGTTCTCGAACGGCTACTCAAGAGCGAAGATCGCGAGATACGCGCTGCAGCGGCAGAGGCCTATGGATTCACTGGTAGAAGTTCTCAAGAAGAGCTCATCAAGATCGTCAAAACTGAATTTAAACAAGTAGCCCAAAGTGCGGCCATGGGATTGGCCAACAGTGTAGAGGTTGGCGCTCCCGCAGGTCGTGCGGTCGTGGGAATCAACGAGATGTGGAAACGCAAGGGTCGTATCCGGCGTGCTGCCGGACAAGCCTACGCGCGCCTCGCCCGTTTCAAACCGATTCCTGTCTTTGCTTACCTGGCCAAAGCAGCCAGGTCCAGCGACGACCCTAGCCTGCACCCGATTGGTATGCGCGGTCTGTGCAATTCACTTCGCGCAGGATTTGTCAAAGTGACTCCCGCACTGGTTAAGGCGTCCCAAAGTGACCAAGTCAAAGTCCGCCAGATAGCCATTGAGTGCGTTGCGGACCATCCGGACAACACTAAAGCGGCAGCACTGGTCGCTGGCGCCATGGCAAAGGATAGCAATGCTGGGATTCGAGCAGAAAGTGCCCGGGTTCTCACCAAACTCGCCAGTACCTCTACACAGACAGAGGTAGTTGGCGCCTTTCAGAAGACGTGGCCACTCATTACTTTCCCCCGGATTATGCTGTAAAAAAGTAAAACCATTTGTCCTGGCAGCACCCCTTCGAGCAGCGAATACCATTCCTCCTTGATTAATTCCGGTATAATCT
>JAESTW010000334.1 GCA_016763395.1 Kofleriaceae bacterium | reverse complement strand
GGGGTCGTTGCTGATCGCCTGAAACTGCGGGTCGCATTCGGTCGGCAAGCGGCGGTAGCAATAGGGATTGGCGCTTCGGTGCCAATGGCCTTGGCTGTGATTTATCTGCCCCTTGGAGCGCCTTTTTACATCGCGAGTTGGATGTTGATGTTTTTCATCAACTGGTACCACGGTCCTTTGGCTGCGTCTGTCGACGATATGGTGGAGCCGGAGCGGGCAGGGCTTGCCCAGGGAGTTTACATCGCCATCATGCATTTGCTTGGTACTGCGCCCGCATCTTGGGTGGTTGGCCACGTCGCCGACAGTTCCGGGTTGCAAGTTGCGCTTCTGGTTCCCACAGCGACGATGGCTCTGGCATCACTGGCCTTTGTGGCTAGCTTTCGATCTGTTTCGGACGCGGAATCACTATGAGCCCAAGCCCAGCCGCTATCGCTGTGGTAAAAGATCGCCATATGGGATTGTCGCATGGCGTAGGGAAGAGCTTGCTCATCACTGGACTACTTGTGTGGGGGACAGCTTGCGGGGCAAGTGCGCATACTCCCAACGACGCACTCCATGAGTATGCCGAAGCGTTACGGGTGGGCGATTCGGGGAAGGCGTACTCCTTGATGTCCGCTGAATTTCAGTCTCGCTACAGTCGTGAAAATTTTGAAACGATGTTGTCGGACAATCGCGCCGAGTCCGAACAAACTGCCCATCGTCTGGCGACTCAAAGCTCAGAGCTTGTGGTGAGCGCTGAATTTGAATTCGGAATGGACCAGCCGATTCGACTGGTGAAGCAGTCGGGCAAGTGGCGTATTGCGGGCAATCCCCTGGACCACTACAGCCAAGAAACTCCTCGGGATACAGTTCGATCTTTTGTTCGAGCCTACAAGCACAAACGGTGGAACATCATGTTGCGATTTGTGCCGACCAAATATCGCGAGCGTATGACCGTTGCTATGGTTCAAAAACAATTTGAAGGCCCACGCAAAGCAGCCATGGTGGAAATGATGGATGCCATCAAAGCGAACCTCAATTCCTCAGAGCCAGACTTGCGCGATTTGCACAAAGGCAAGCACGTTAAATTGCGCTATGGAGTCGACTACGAAGTTGAGTTGATTCGCGAGCAGGGAGTGTGGAAGATCGAACGCTTGCAGTGAATCGGGTTTTGGGCAGCGATTTTATGCAGAAGCAGGCAGCCAGCACACAGAACTCTCGGGATCACCGTAGGACATCTGACCCCTGTTATCCGTGAATGTGGGGTCAATTGGTGTGCGAATCTGTCACATGCAACTAGGGTGTTGATATTGCTTGATATTTGCGGGATCGTCTCTTCTCCGATAGAGAGAAAACCGGGCCTTGCCAATCCAGATGTCGTGATCAAGTTATTCGGAGTAGACCCATCGCAGATAGCGATCGTATGTATATCAATGGCTTAGGATTTAGGCGGCCTAGGAACATGCAGGGCCCGTCTTTTGCATTATAATAATGATAGTACGATTCTATTCAGACCACTCGTTTTGGGCCGAACCAAGAGACAAGACCAGCGTTGTATTTCCAATTACCCCATTTCTCTTAAGCCTGTGACTCAACCCAACAACCCAAAGGTGAAAAACGATGCTTGATCCATGGATCATTGAAGAGATTAGACGCCGAGAGGACGAGCGCCGTCGTGAACGAGAAGCGTGCCGCATAGAGTTGCCGCTTCACGAGGCGCCAGTGGATCGTTCGAAGTTTGACCGTTCGGCGGAAGATCAGCCGAAACGCGGAGTTGTCGTAATCGACATCTGATAGTCGGCGTCTGATAGTCCGCTTCTGAAAGTTGACGTCTAAAACTCACCGAGAATTGCCGGCGAGTAGATGCCCGGTGTTCTACGCTTGAATACCGTCCTGTATATCCGGGCCTAATAGGTGTAGCGAAGGTAGCTCAATGCCTCGGCCGTCTGGAGTGATGAAAACGATGGATACACAGCCCATCCACCCATTACTCCCAGCGCATAGTGTCGATTTTGCAACTGATATTCGATACCACCACCGCCGCCGAACACAAGCGAGGTTCGCTGTCCGGGATCCAAAATTGCCACTTTCTCCAAGATGTTTGTAGACATCGTACTTACGCCGACAATGCCCTCCGCATAGAACGCTACTGGACCAAGGCTCAGTCCCAGCCTGGCTTCGCCTGCGGCCTGGTAGAACTGCAGGTACTCACCAACTGGTGGCGCCGGAACAGTCGCCTCATGACTTGTAATCGTAATTCGTCCACCCAGGCTGAACCACGAAAAGAGGTCAGTCCCGACATGGAGATTCATTCTTGGGCCCGGATTGGTGTAGCTTTTATTGTCACCCAAAAATCCACTACCACCCATGCTTACCTGGGCGTAGATTCCTGTTTCAGATGGACGAGTGTCCGCGATTGAGAGTGATGGCAGACTAAGAACAATTCCGGCGGAAAAAATTCCGGCCGAAAGGGTACAAAATGACGGAATACTGAGGGAGCCGACGCCCAAAGAGCTTTTTTGCAGAAAGAACACGAGAAAACTTACTCCTCAGGTGGTGGTGGTGGAACAAAGGTTGCTGGCGCAAAGACAGTTAGTTCGCCAGTGATCGCGGACAGTCCTTCGGAGTGGATGAGTCCGGGAGAGCGCGACGAACGAACCCGTACTGCGTACTCCATGACAACGTGACGATTGCTCAGCAAGCTCAAATCGAAGCGGATTAGACTGGCGAAAGCCGATGCGGGAATGGTTCCACTAGTAGCAATAATTTCAGCCGTATCCTCGTTGTCACCCAGGACAGCAGCGAAGGGATTGAGCCCTCCCTGTGTGATTAGCTCTAGATCGATGCTAGCTTCTCGGATTTCATCTTCCCGAAAAACTCCAGAGACGGACCCAAGGGCGGGAATCACGATCGGGATATTTCCCATGAGCGGTGGAGGTTCTGCTTCCTCCTCCGGGTCGATGACAAATCCTGCCGGCACATACTCAAAGATCTCATTGGCGCCATTCACTCCAATTCGTGCGATTGCAGCGGAGTCGTCTAAATTTCGAATGGTCCACTCTAGGGAAAGCTCCCAGTCGTCAATTTTAATGTACGGAACATCGATTCCGAGTTCAGCAGAGAGTTCCGCTCGCTTCGTTGCCTCTTCTTCCGTTTCCAAGCGAATTGGCAGAACGACCTGTGTGTTGACTCCCGGGTTCTCCGGGTCTTCTGCGTCAGTACCTGCCTCCAGCGCTTCTGGTGGTTGTACGTACACAGGGCTCTCACTGCAACCCAAGGTGCTGGTAACGGGCAGGGCACAGAAAAGCAGGCTACTGAGTAAGGCTTTGATAGGTGAGTTCATTGGAGTACCTCGGGATAGTGGGACGCTAGCGATGCTTTAGCTTTTGGTGAACACAAAGGGGAAAGTCACCGATGCACTACCGCCACCTTTGGGCGATGGAAACTTCATGCTGTTGACCTGTCTGACCATACAGTCCTCGGCTCGTCCATTTTTCAGAGTGGTGGAGCGGACCTTTGCTCGGCTGACCTTGCCGCTGCTATCGATCTTCCAACCGATGACAACTTTTCCGGACAGACTCGGGGAACGCTGCAGCTCTCGTTGGTAGCATGAGGAAATAGCTCGAGCGCGAGTCTTAACCACCTTCTTGATCTGCTCAGCGGTTAGCCCTCCGAGATTTCCCGAGGCTTTACCGGTTTTCATTTTGATTTTGACTTCTTTTACTCCGTTGCCACCGGGAGTACCGCGAGCAGCTCGCTTTCCGCCGGTATTTAGCTTGCCTTGTGTGCGTACATCAGCGTGAGCGCTACCGCCACCGCCAGTTCCCTTGCCAGTCCCTTTGGTTAGCGTGCCAGTCCCTTTGCCTGGGCCGACGCCGGTTCCTTCGCCATCGCCATAGCCAGCCCTAGAACCGTCATTGGCCGGACCTTGTAGCCTAGCCATGAGGTTCCCGAGCTTTTTGTCAAAGCCGCCTCGATTGCGAACTTTGTCCATTGCCTCTCGGCTCTTTTTGTTCAGGAGTCCGGTCTGAATCCGAGTCGGCAGTGGCTCGTCCGGCTCACCTTTGTCCGGGGTATCAGCGCGCTTTCTCTCTTTGTCACCTTTGCCACCGGACTTTGCTTCAGCTCCGTTGGACGATGCTGGTTTTACCTTTTCTTCGCCAGTCTCGGTGCCGGCCTTCACTTCCTCTTCGGGTTCTTCCTCCACGACAGGTGGTGGACGGTTGAGTAGGTAGTTGGCAACAAGCTCTTTGCGATCGGGCCAGAGAAATGATGGACCTGAATACTCGTAAAATGCCAATGCATAGGTGAGGAAAAATCCAACCAATACAAAGGCAAAGGCAAAGGCGGGCAGCAACAATTCCGTGTCTCGTACCACCGGACTGGCGGGCAAGGGGGCGCCAGTTGTCACAAATTGAAAAAACAATCGGTGATCGCCATTGTCGTCAAGTTCGATAACGCCGAAGTCACCGGGACCGATATTAGACCCTGTAAAGCCGGACTGTGGGCCTTCAGAATTGCCCACGAAGTCGCGGACTTGTTGTTTCTGATTGTTGAGTTCAACTTCCCCGGACATAGAGCTGCCAAGGGTCATTACGTAACCCCTTGCCCCAGGACGGAAAATCTCAAAGCCGTCCGGGAGGCCCAGCTCAGGGATGAGGATGGTAGAACTAGAGGTCGTTCCGAGTGTGACCGAGTCCGCTGAGCGCAGTACGAGATCGGACATCAGCTCGTCGCGCCAAATGTAACTGACTCGAAGTACGGGATCGCTGGGGCCAGCGGTCTTCAATTTGCTGGATGCCACTACAGCCCTTCTTCCGAGATCGATAGGATCATTTCGGGGATAAAGGAACGCCTCTCGAGCGATGCTCGTTTTAGTTCTTCGCTTGCCCTATCAAGGAAGTACAGCAGCTGTGGAGTTCGCACGCTGCCACCAAGCGAGAGTCCGGTGAAGTCGAAAGTCTGGTCTTTGCCACCTTTCTTGTTCTTTCGCTCTTTAACCTTGGCGATGGGTTTCTCTTTGCCTTTACGGTTGTCTTTCTTTTTGGCAGCTCTCCTCGCCTTTTTCCCTTTGGGCTGTGCCTGAGCAAGACCGGGAGCAAAGGCAAAGGATCCACCAACTACCAAGAGGATAGCCAGGGGAAGAAAACCCAGGGTAAGAAAACGAAATCGGGGGCGCAATGCCGCAGTCGGCCGATAGAATAGGGGGCTCATTGACCCATTTCCTGACGTAGTTCCATTGCTTCTTCGTATTTACTGTGTCGCTTGCTGCTTACTTGCAGGTAGCGGTCCAACGCTGCGATTGCTTTCTTGTCGTCCATTATGAAGTCCAGTTGTAGAACCGCCAAATTAAAAAGTGCGTCAAGACGAGAATTACTCTTACGTGGCGCTTTCTTGACTACACCTTCCCACAGGACACGAGCTTGTTCATGGGCGCCAAGCCCCCGATTGGCAATGCCGAGAGCGACCTGTGTGTCCAAGTCGTCATCACTGATTGCCACAATTGACTCAAGTTCCAATTTCGCTCGCTCGTAGTCCCCGGCATCAAGCAAGATGCTCGCTTTATTGAAACGTGCATCGACGTACTTTGGATCTAATTCAGCCGCTTTATCGAAGAACGCGAAGGCTTGCTGGTCGTCTCCTTCACCAATGGCGATGAGGGCTAGCGCATTAAATACCGCTGGATCTTTATCGTTGATACTCAGTGATTTGTTTAGCACTAGTTTTGCAAGCTCGTCTCTCCCTTGGCCAAGGTACACAAGTCCGAGTTCGACATAGATGGTGGAACTAGTACCGTTGACTCTCAGGCCTTCACGAAGAATATCTAGGGCATCCTCATACTCTTTGTTTTCCCGCAGCAGTGCCGCAAGCCGAGAGTAGATCGTTTCGGAGTTGGGATTGATTTCAAGTAGCTGGCGGTAGTCTCGAGCGGACTTTTTTGTATCCCCTTCGCGTCGGTACGCCTCTGCTCTGCCCGATATGGCAGCTTGGTGCGCGGGGTTTATCTTAAGAGCTTTACTGAATGCGTCGACTGCTTTTGCCGACTCTCCATCTCCCAAATGGAGTACTCCCATGTTGTGCCAGGCTTCCCAGAGTTTGGCGTCAATTTGAACCGCAAGATCGAAGCGATCCATCGCCTTCACATTGGCTTCTGGACCACCGAGTGAGAGTGCTCGCATGGCCGAGTCGAACTGGCGTAAGGCTTTGGGGTTGACCGGGGGCAGCTTGGGAACTTCGAGGACTTTTGTGGTCTTCGCTTGGCCGCCACACGCGAGACCGCCGGACAGGACTAGTCCCGTGACTAGGCCAGCGACTCGAAGGCTTCGAGAGAACCATGTTCTGCAGGGGCTCAACAGCGATGTGTAGGCTTGGAATTTACTCACCGCGAATCACCTCTTTTGTAAGACCAATTGTTGGCGTTCGGTCACCTAGACGCTGTTGCCCACGAGACTCTTTTGCCGGGGGGAACTGACTGGCAGCCATGCGCCCGAGAGCCGCTCGCAGCTTTTGCGTGTACTCGTTGTAGACTTTGAGTTCGATGGCCTTTTTGTAGCCTACGATGTACAGTTCGATGGCCTTCTCCTCGATTGTTATCACCTCGTTGTCGAGGGCCTCTCGGTACAGTTCTGCGTCCGCCTCGCTGAAACCAGGCGGAGTAGGAGCATCGCGAAGTGAGTTTGCGAATTCTTCCATGACAGAGCCGATTCGATACAACGCGGCAGTCGCCCAGGACGCGTCGTTAATTTCGACCACGTCGAGATAGACGGTCGAGGCCTGGTCTAGAAGCTTCATTTTAGTGGCCAGCGCCTTGTCGAGCTTACGAGCTTTGACTTTCAGCGAGACTTTGTCGTATTTGCGGTAGAGTAGCTCTCCTTGGTAATACCTGGCCTCTGCTGCATATTTGCGATTGCGCTTCGCCTCGGCGCCACTGCTCTTCTTGAAGAGTTTTAGCGCGGCACTAAGCTGCTTGCCGGCACGTCGGTATTGTCCGAGCTTGTAGGCGGCTCGTCCTGAAAATACCGTGGCTTTTAGCTGGTGTGTGCCGCCTCGGTACGCTTTGAGATAGGCATTGTACGCCTTTTCCGCTAGTCCTTCTTCGCCTGCCAGCTCGTGTACGACGGCAATTCGATAGGCCACTTCCTGGGCATCTTTTCGGGTCTTGCGAAACCGCTTCGAGTAGGCCTTGTAGTGGATAATCGCCCGTTTGTTTTGACCTAGCGCTTGGCGCAACACACCTGCGTTGAAAAGCGCGTCAGCTCCCTTGTCCGACTTTGCGAATTTGTCCGCCGTCGTCTCGTAGGCTTCGGCTGCCCGTTCAAAATACGCCATGGATTCGTACACGACTGCCGCAGTGAAAGCGGCCTCTTTGGCGATTTTGTTATTCGGGTACTTGGCAACGACGCTGAGGTAG
>JAESTW010000333.1 GCA_016763395.1 Kofleriaceae bacterium | reverse complement strand
TCGCCCGCTAGAATTTTCAGTCCTTCTTTCAGAACCTTGGTGGAACCACCGCTCACATGCTCGATGCGAATCGTAGTCGCGTCCGCTAGGGTCACAGACTTCTCATTGGCAAAGAAGTCGCCGCCGCTCATTGTCGACACGTGAGACTTACTCTCAGAGGACCAAGCTCCCATACTATGCGGGTTAGTTCGCGCGTATTGCTTGACTGCCTTGGGCGCACGCCTGTCCGAGTTACCCTCGCGTAGAACGGGGTTGACTGCGCTGCCTTTGATCTTGTTGTACTTGCCAGCCACCACGAGCTCTTCGGCTGTTTCCGCTTCTTCTGGGAAGTCGGGAATCTTGAAGCCTTTGCCCTGCAATTCTGCAATGGCTGCCTTGAGCTGCGGAACCGATGCGCTGATGTTTGGCAACTTGATAACGTTTGCGTCCGGGCTGAGTACTAACTCGCCCAACTGAGCCAGAGCATCATCTACTTTTTGGTCGGCGGACAGTTCGCTTGGGAAGGCCGCCAGAATGCGTGCTGCTAGCGAAATGTCGCTTACTTCCACTTTGATTCCCGCGGTGCCCAAGAACTTTCGTACGATAGGCAGAAGCGAATGTGTCGCTAGCGCTGGTGCTTCGTCTGTCTTGGTATAGATGATTGTTGGAGTCTGGCTCATAGTGGCCCCACCTTAGTCGATATCCCGCGATTGGCCTACCGCGATAGCCATTCAAATCGCCCAAACAAGGCATCTCTGACCAGAATTTCGATGTTCAGCCCAGTATAGTTTCACCAAGCTCTCAAATGGTTTGTAGGGGTCCAAATAAACTCTGTGGAATCGATTTCTCCCTAGACAATGGGGCTCATCCTAGACTATTTACGAGTGTATTCCGACTTGTGAATCCATTCTCAGCGACCTACCACTCAGGCGGCTGCATGCGTAGTGCATTGAAATCCGCATTCCTCGGTTTCTTGTATGTGGCCCTATGTGCTCGCGTAGCTGACGCCGATGTCGCGCAGGGCAACGTACCGCTTGTCTCGGGACACACTGAAAGTCCGCCTCCCCACCAAGCCTACGTGAGCCTCTTGGGCAAAGGTGGCCTGTACGCGCTGGGCTATCAGTACCGTTGGGAAGATTGGTTTTCTGTTGGAGTTGCCACCAGCTATATGCGCGTAGACTACGAAAGCCTGGCCGTCGTGACGCCTTACTTCCTCACCTACCCATACGTCGCCGGTGCCCACGCACTCTTTGTCGACACCGGCCTCATGTTCTATCGATTTCACTCCGAGGCTCCGGTTGCTCTCGTAAGCGACGAGACAAGCTATCATCTCGGAGTGGAAATCTCTGCGGGTTATGAGTTCACCAAAGATTGGTTTTTTGTCCGGCCCTACTTCATGGTTATCGGCTCCAAGTCTACCACTTTCTACGGCGGCATCGACATTGGAGTCAGCTTTCAAGGACTACACTTTCGATGAGCATGCTTTTGAAACTGATCATCCTCTCTTTCGCGACTTTTACATTCCTGGCTTCGTGTTTCGACACCGGACAAATCGCAGGAACTGAGTGGGTACCCGTCGAGAGTCTTCCGAGCGATCGCTTCGCACCAGAAGTAAGTGCCACTCAATTTGACTCTAGCGTTGCGACCACTACCTTTCGTTTCGCAACGTACAACGTACATTTTGCTCGTTCGCCAGAGGACTTCGTGGCGACAATGCTCGCGCATCCCGAGCTGAGCAAGATTGATGTGATGTCCGTACAAGAGCTTACGGCCTATCCTGATGAAGGTATGTCGCGTGCACAAGTCCTCGCAGAAGGCTTAAGCATGAACTACGTCTACGTTCCATGGGGCTCCTCGAAAGATGTCGGCACCAACGGAATCGGGCTTTTCTCAAAGTACCCTCTGCGCAATATTGAGGTGCGTGCGCTGGCAAGACGCGATAGTTTGAACGATACAAACTACGCTATCGCCGCGGACATTGTCGTCAACGGCAAAACAATTCGTGTGGTCACGATTCACTTGGGCTTACGCATTGGAATTGGCGCGCGCATTCGCCAAATGCATCCCATTGTCGAGTCAGTGCCAGAGCCAGTCCTTTTGGGCGGAGACTTCAACACCAACTCACTCATGTGGAACAACGGAATTCCACTCAACCAAGGAATCCCAATTCTGCCTTCTGGAACCCTAGACCTGCGCCACGAGAGCAAGTTTGACGAGTACATGGAAGCGTACGGTTATCAAGCGCCGACCAAATTATCTGGACCTACTCAACATTCCTTTGCCGGCGATTTTAGACTGGACTCAATTTTCAGCAAAGGTGTAACGGTAACCAATACCGGCATCGTCCGAGACCTTGGCTTGTCCGACCACGATCCGCTTTGGGTTGATATACTGGTGGAGTGACATAGAGGGAAGCCGGTTGAAGAAACTCAACTCACCGGTTCTACGGAAAGTCTGCATTGACAAGTGCAAAGACAATACGCTTATATTGTCCAATGAAGATTCACCTCACTCTCCTGTTGTCCTTTTGGGGAATATTCTCCACGGCGTCTTGCGCCGGCAACAACGCTCAGATCGCTGAGTTGCGAGCAGAACTACAGTTCGAGCGAGAGCGTAGTGCCGAGGCTCGGACAGAGCTACGGGATTTTTTCAAAAGAGTCGAGCCACTCCTACTCCTTGCCGAGAACATGCAGGAAATGTTCGATGCAGTAGAGTCCCTTGACATAGAAGAAGATGAGACTCTGGCGCTTCCCACTACACACATCGAGGCCCATCTAACCCGAGAAGAAGTTGACGCATTCATCGCCGGTCCAATGACCCGGCAAGCTCGGCTCGTACCTTCGCTCAAGAACGGAACGCTCAACGGTTTTAAGCTCTACGCAATTCGGCCGAGTTCTCAGTACGCAAAAATCGGACTAATGAATGGAGATACCGTCCACAGCATCAACGGAATAGAACTCAACCTGGATGAGAAGACCCTGGAGATACTCAACAAACTCCGAGATGCATCGAAGCTGGAAGTTTCCATTACCCGTCGTGGCGAACCTCTTGTACTAACGATTCACATCGACTAGATACGCTCCGATACGAAGAACTCGTTTCTTTATCAGTCGCAGCCCTGCGCTTGTGCCAAAGTCTGAGCCTGCATCACACACTGCCTCGAGGTCGCTGTCCACTGCTTGTTCTGGCACTCTGCAATAATCGTGTAGTGCATTTGCGCAAGTTGCTGTTGGAAGGTTTGCTGCTCCTGCTGCGTGAGTTGTCCCTGAGATTCGTACATGATGAGCTGGACAACCTTTTGTCCGACCATCTGGCAATTCGCTTGCACGGCGGGCACCGGACGGGTGGGGGCCGGACGAGGTGGTACTGGCGCTGGAGG
>JAESTW010000027.1 GCA_016763395.1 Kofleriaceae bacterium | reverse complement strand
TTACACGTTCATCCCAGAATTTTGGGCGACGCCTAGAATGAGCAAAAGCGACGATCGTAGGGATACACTCTACAACCGCCATCAAAATTGCATACCGATGGAAACGATCAAGCTGATAGCGTCGAATCACATTTCCCGCAATAGTAGTGCTGGATAATTGGCCGGCAGATGGAACTTCAATAGCAGTATTTAAGCGATGCTCAAACTCATCAAGCAACTCTTGCCCGAGGCCAAGCTCCTGAGCCTCATACCATTCCGCTGCTTCTTGTAAATCGATAACCGCTTCCGGCAGTAACCGAAAGTGGCTCATCTGTGATTTTCACTGAGCTTTGAGCGCAGTTCTGCCACAGTCTGTACACCATCAGCTGCGATGGAATCACCGCGTTCAAACGTCTCCAGGCGACGAAGCCCTTCCGAATTCCAGATTTGTTCCAACTCTTCAGCCGTTTCCTCCGGAATACTATTCAATAACGCCTCAACCAGCCGTTGTCGGTCGTCCTCTGGCAGCGAAAGTGCCTGTTCTAGAATCTTGTGAGCTTGAGCTGTCACACCCAAGAGTGTATGTCAACTACAGGGAAACAACCACAACTCATTCTATGAGACTTCAGCTACCAAGCGGTAATCTCCAGGGCTCAGATACTCCAGTAATTATGGTACTGCGCAGGCAGAGATAGTGATGAACGAAATTATTGTGGGAATAGTTGTTCTCACTGCAGCGTAGACCTTCGCCTGGGCTGGGTGTGAAGTCAACCTGTACAATCCCGTCCTGTTCGGTTATTGGATCATGCCGCCGCGAGGGGCCGAAGCCCAGCACGAGGCTCGTGGAGCTTTGGTCAGACGCGGAGGACAGCCGAGGCTACACCCGCTACCTCAGCACAAAGGATAGCACTTGGTCGGCGAAGTCGGCCTGTAGGGTCGGAATATGGCTTCCGCCGGTCATTGTCCATAGCTCGACTGCTCCGCCGGCATCGCAGTCTTGGTAGACATCGACTGTGGTCTCGGGGCCGTCTATGGTTGAGACAATATCGCGGGCTGCGGACATCGTGCTCATGCCGCAGCCGTTATAGGCGGCCCATCTGTCCGAGAGTGTGAGGGCGCCTGGCCCGAGGTTGCCTCCGGTGTAGGGAATTGTCTCATCGAGGGTGCCGTGGATGTGCGGTTTGTTGACGACCTTGGTGGGCTGGCAGTCGTCTCCGGAAACGTAACTTGAACCGGCAAAATTCACGAAGGTATTGATTCTGTCGGCGGCGTCGCAGGCGATTCGCGAGGCCATGAAGCCGCCGTTGGAATGGCCAATCAGGTGTACTTCGGTGGTGATTCCGCCGTAGCTTGCGATTGCCTCATCGACCAAGGAGAGAATGTAAGCAACATCGTCAACGCCGTTGTTTTCAAAGTCGCAGCACAGGGTCGCGTTCCAAAAGCGCATGCCGTTTGAGTCCGGTGTGCCATCGGGAATGACCAATAAGAACTTCTCGCTAGCAACTCGACTGCTCAGGCCAAAGTAGGCATCTTGTGTTGCGCCAGAGGCTCCGTAGCCGTGAAGCAGCACAACGACAGGAAGCGCTTCATTGGTGTGTCCTGCGGGCATCACGATAGTGGCCGGCCGAGCTCCGCCGATGGTCGCTTCCTGGGTTTGATCGTCCACTGGCGGGGTACAACTAAAGCGGGCTGTCTGATCGCCGTCTGCCCACGGGATTGCGCCAAAAAGACTGTCGGTCAAGGTGAGGCTGAAGGTCGGAATGGCCCCTGTAACTCCGCCACAGAAAAAATCGTCCTGCTCGATGTCCGCCGCCAAAGTGAAGCTTGTGACGACATCTCCGCCAGTGACACTGAATGCCGCGGGGATGGTGAACTCGGCAAAGTCCGCTTCAAACTTCCCGTTTGCGACCGGAATATCGCTCTGCGATGCCAGAATATCACTTAGGGAGCCGTCGTTGCCAACCGCGCGAATTTCGAAGGTTGGTATCGTTCCGGCAACAGGATCTGATTGTAGCGATGCTTGAAACTCGATTTCTACATTGCCCGCTTCGACCACGACCATACCCAGGCGGTACAAGCCACTGGTAGGGACGAGAGTTAGATCACGATCATTGGCATCATTGATCGTGCCAGCATCGATGGTCACATCGCTATTCGCGGTGTCGGAACACGCGTTCGATCCAATGCCCCCGCCGAGTAGCATGCTGCAAAGCAAGAGACGTGAACAGACGCCCCGGGAGGAAGAATTCAGAGGGCCAGATGGAGCTTTTGCAGGCATGACTGCGCCAAATTACCACAGAAGCGCTTGGTGTCCTCAGTCCTTTTGCTCACAAGAGATCACGCCGCCGAGGAACTTTGAGTCGATGTCCTGATCTTGCGGCAATGCAGAAAAGCTTTCCTGCAAGTCGCTGAACCATTGGGTTATTAGCCGGGTGAGGGAAGCGCGAGCCTCGACAACTCCGACATCGTCCAGCAGTGCAGTAAGGCTCAGCCCGGCAAGTGCCTTTTGCTGATCGGAAATTCCGGCATGCGCAAGATCGCGAAATGTTGCGAGTTCTTCGGCCAGTATCGGGCTTGTACTCAAGGCCCGTCCCGAGAGTTGGTGCAGCAGCGCGGTTCGCACGTAGTCGTCGAGTTTGGGCCCCTGCGCTAGTTCGGGGGAGGACGGCAGATCGAGTTTGACTCCGAGCGCGTCCGCAATCGCGATTCGCAGTGCCAGGTCGGACAAGTAGTCGGCGATTTTGCGCAAGTCGGCGAGCGACTCGATGGCCCGCATCTCTGTTGACTGCGGGTTGTCGAGGATAGCTGGGTAGAAGGGCCTCTTTCCCAATACCGCCTCTAAAACGCATAGAGTGGTCTCGCCGGCGTTCAATGCTCGTGGCGCGATCATTCGAGCGAAGCGGGCCATGCGCACACATAGAGTGTAGCCAACGCGGTGCAATCGGCTCATTGAGATACTGCGCAAGGCCTCACTGGCTTTGTCGACAGAGCCATCGCTGACGTATTCGAGTCCGAGAGCAACGGTTGCGGTGGCATGCAGCGCGGCGAGTTTGAGCGCTTCGGATTGTCCGGGCTGGAGCCGTCCCGCGGACATTACGCGATTGACCAAGAAGAGCAGGGCGCTCTGCAAGTTGGCGACGGTAGTCTCGTCCTGGATTTGCTCCAATGCCTGAACGAAGAAGCTGCGTCCGACCACCGAGTCGATAACCACAACTGGCAACACGCTGACCAGTGGTGTTTCGTCTGCGATAACGGCAGCTTCGAGTTCGCCCGCAGTGTCTTCGCCGATTTTGATGGAGCTGGGATCAAGAAGCCGAAATACCTCGAGGGCTTCATAAAACTCGACGTAGCCGAGATCTGCCATTCGTCCCGATCGCCAGCGATAGCTCATCTCTTCAAGCTCGGCTTTGGGTTCTGAGCGGGCTGACATTATGGTGTGTCTGGCCATTTGCATGTCGGCTCGGTACAGGTCTTCAATGATACTGTGTACCAATTTGTCTTGGGCCTGATCTTCGTTGATAAGAACGATTTGAAAAAATGTGTCCGGCGTCTCAAAGTAGTCTCGCTCTTCTTCGTCCGGGACTTCTTCTCCTAGGGATTTGTCGTAGATGTTACACAGACTGGCCAAGGTGAGCGCGGCCAGCTCCTGATCGAGCCCGGACCAAACGCGTCCAAGGAACTCAAATCCGTTTTCTTGGATGGTTGCCAGCCAAGGCAGGAGTGCCTCGATCTGCGGCATGTCTCGGTCCCAGATCTCCATGTCAATGCAACCGCGAATTTGCTGGTTGGTACACAGCGAAAGAAGTTCGACGCAGTCCGCGAGGCCCACCTCGTCGATGAGGAAAAACAAATCAGTCACCGAGAGTGCTGCCACTTGCTCTGCTGCATCGTCTGCTGAGATGAGCGCGTCGATACGCTTTTCAGCTCGAGGACTGGCCAGTGCCGTCCGAAAATTTGCGAGTGGGAGCTTGGTGCTGCTGAGGTCTGTCATGGGCCGCCTCCGTATACAACACTGCTGGCATTCCGTCACGGAAGCGTCGCACCCCAGCGCGTTCAGTGGCAATTGGTGCCAAAGCTATGCAGTCCGGCTTTTCTTCGGGCTTGAGGTTTGGCAGGATGCAGTGTGCTGCTCGACGCTCTCAAACCATACCTCGGACGACTCATTGTCGCATGCTCGGGTGGCGCGGACTCCCTTGCCTTGGCTCATGCGGCATGCGCTCACTCAAAAGCCAAGAGGCTCGATACGCCTCTGCTCGTGTATATAAATCACGGCTTGCGCTCAGAGGCACCGGCCGAAGCAGCACACATCGCGAAGCTGGCCGAGCGTTTCGGGGCAGATTTTGAGCAGCGAGTGGTGGAGGTGTCCCGCAAGGGATCGCTAGAAGCCAGAGCACGGGACGCGAGATACGCCGCCCTGGAGTCGGTCTGTGCCAGCCACCGGGCGACTTGGGTACTACTTGGTCACACTTCCTCCGATCAAGTTGAGACGGTGCTCATGCGAATATTCCGCGGAACGGGAATCCCCGGATTGGCCGGTATGCCCCAAGAACGGGGGCAATTTGCGCGACCCTTCCTGGCTTTTTCCAGGCGGGACACGGAGCGCTATTGCCAAACTCACAAGCTGCCCTTCGTGGAAGATGAAATGAATCGAGACCAGCGATTTACCCGGGTTCGGATTCGCCATCATTGGTTACCTGCGCTGCGAAAGGAAAACCCGCAGCTAGAGAACGCAATTTTGCGACTTGCTGAGAGCGCACGGGATCATCGCGAAATCCTGGACTGGGCGGCACGATCGTTTCTGAACCAACAGGCCAAAGGGCTGGGATTGCTGGTCGGAGAGGCGTGGCGCAGCGTTCCTGACTCACTTGCCATTCGAGCGTTGGCACTGTTTGCGGAGTCGCGCGGGCGCAGGGAGCTGCAGTCGGTTCACCTAAAATCGTTGCTGGCGCTAACCCGGGGCAGCGCGGATGGCACCAAGGAGTGTTCTCTGCCAGGCGGGCCCGCATTTCGGCAATATGGCACGCTATACTTGCCTAGCTTGGCCGAAGAGGATTCACCGATAGCGATCGAAGTTCCGCAAGGATATGAGCAACGCACTTGGCGGCCGGGGGACAGAATGCGTCCCGAACGCCTCAAAGGGCGATCAAAGAAGCTCAGCGATCTCTTCGCCGAGGCCAAAATCCCACGGCACCAGAGACTTTCTGCCGTTGTTGTCACGAGCCTCGACACTGGCGATATCGTCTGGGCGCAATATCTGGGGTCGTCCTGGCAGACACCTGTGCAGATTTTGGAAAAAGTGGAAAAAGCGGCAAAGTAGATTCTTTCATGTTTTTTGCCCCTGCAAAGGCAGAATCTTGCTGGCGGACTGGCAATACACTCGCCTACAATTACACTGTTGCTAAGGCAGCATTTGCAGCCAGCATTTTAGTTAAGGTTATTCTTTTGAAACAGTCACATAAAACGCTCCTCTTGTGGGGGTTACTCATCCTAATGATCGTGATGGTCTATCAACTTTTCACCGACAAAAGCTCGGGGGATAAGAAGACCGTACAAGATCTACGCAACCTTGTAGCCACGCCCGAGAGCGCGCAAACGATTGCCAAAATCGTAGTCCAACCGCAGGACAACGACATGGCAAAGTTCACCGTAACCTTTGTCAACGATGCTCCCAAGATGGTGGTGGTAGGACCGTACAGTGGCGCAATTGAGTCCAATGACATTCTCAAATCAATCCAGGTCCATAAGATAAACATGGAGATGGATCCTAAGGAAGAAAGCTCTTTCTGGGAGAACATGATCATTTCATGGTTGCCAATGATTTTCCTTGTGGTGATTTTTGTCTTCTTTATGAGGCAACTGCAGGGTGGTGGCGGCAAGGCGATGAACTTTGGCAAGTCCAAGGCACGCCTCTTGTCCGAGAGTGATACCAAGAAAACCTTCAAAGACGTCGCTGGCGTCGATGAGGCCAAGGATGAAGTGGAAGAGATTATCGCCTTCCTTAAAGATCCTAAGAAGTTTACCAGGCTTGGCGGCCGTATTCCTAAGGGAGTTCTCCTGATGGGAAGTCCGGGAACGGGAAAAACCTTGCTCGCGCGGGCGATTGCTGGCGAAGCAAACGTTCCTTTTTACTCGATCTCTGGTTCCGATTTTGTCGAAATGTTTGTCGGCGTCGGCGCTTCTCGAGTTCGTGATCTTTTTGAGCAGGGCAAAAAGAATGCCCCTTGCATCATCTTTATCGATGAGATTGATGCAGTTGGACGACACCGTGGCGCCGGTCTTGGTGGCGGTCATGACGAGCGTGAGCAGACTCTTAATCAATTGCTT
>JAESTW010000332.1 GCA_016763395.1 Kofleriaceae bacterium | reverse complement strand
CTGTGAACTCATCGATTATCCGATGGCCGAGTGCGTTGGCATTGAGTACAGGGACGAGCGTTCGGTCTTTACGATGATTGCTGGTGGCTTTCTGGTACTGCTCATTGCTGCCATAGCCTATCTTCTCGCTGCCATGTGGGATGACTTGACACCAGGTTTGCAAATTCCGGTCGGCGCCATGGCCGTCGGCGCGGGGGTTGGACTGCGCTGGACCTTTATGTCGCGCCGGCACAAGTTCGTCTTTGAAATGAAAGATGGCATCAAGCTCAAGTGGAGGTCGCGCTCCGGGGACTTCAAGTACAAGGTTGGCCAGGCAAACAAGATCGTGACGTTTGCCAAAGAGGCGGGCTTGCTCCGATCCAAAGCCTAACTGTCAACAACACGTATTATAGAGAAATCGACCCATTCGGGCTTGTTGTCCTGGGCGGACAGACTATGCATGTCCAGGAGCCGGGCTCCTTCCGGCTTTGCTTCACTAGGCCGCAATGAGTCTAGGCTGTCAAATCGGCTTCGCCAGTAGAACGGACAAGAATTGTCGGTGGCAGCTTGGCGAGAAGCGGATCCCAATTGGTCAAAAATTCCCGGAAGTTCCAGAGGTCACGTTCCGCCAAACCGAGAATGACTAGGTCGGCAGAAGTCGAGTACTCGGCGATAAGGTCGCTTATCGGGTCCTCACTTAGGATGACTTTGATTTCCATGGAAAGTCTGGCAGTAGCAACCAACTCCGAGAGTTCTTTGTCCGCCGCTTGGTGTTCTACCGCAGTGTGGACAACGCGAAGCATTCGAACTTTGGCGTCTTTCCAGGTGGCATGCTCGGTCGTGAGATAGGCAAAGAGCGCCATCAGAGCACCGTTTTGCTGCCCGTGCCACCACAGGTCAATACGGCGTTTGGGCGCGTTCTCATCGACTCTCGCGCCTTTGTAGATAACCACGTTCATGTTGAATGCGGCAATCGTGGCCATCATATCGATGAGTTCGCTTCGCCTGTCTTCTTGCGCTGGCGGCGGAACAGGAAGCATGACTGTGTTCGGACGCAAGCTTCCGATTGAGTACGCCTGCAATACAACTTCGAGGCTGTCCGACACATCGGGGACGACGACAGAGTCGGGAAAGGCGACGATGCCCCGGGAGTGCAAGAGTTGCTTGACCTTTGCCAAGCGTTCGCTGCGGTGGGCTTGTCTCTCGTGAATCTCCCCTGGGTGTGGTCGCAATTCGAGTATAGACAAGATACCGCGCTCGTTCTCCAGCCAAGACGCGCAGGTAATAACAGCCCGGTCCCGTTCGCAGTCATCAGTAATCACGGCAATCGCCGGACGCCAGTTCTTGGCATCGGGTGGGGACTGTTCTAGTAGCAATAGGTTTTGACGGGTTCGAGCGAAAATGTATCCGCGTTTGGCATCGCCCCAGTCGCCTTTTGCACGACCTTTGAGAAAGTAGTAGGTCAGAGCCGCGATAGACATCGAGGCAATTGCATAGGTCTCGTCGATTTTGATCATCGCGATGACACAGCCGATGGCACCAGCGAGTCCTGCAGGCCAGCCAAAGAGCTTGAACTTCGGACGGAAACTCGGGTTTCCAGAGCGGCCCTCGACAAAGGCGGACAGGTTGATCATGCCGTAGGCAATGAGGAAAAACATCGAAATGACTTGAGCGATGGCATTTAGTCCGCCAGCCCAAACGACTGGGATTGCGATTACCAAGCTGAGAATCGTAGCGCGTCTAGGCTCATCATCAGGGCCATGTCCAACTCCGAAGTATTCTAAGGGCTTGAGAAGTCCATCTTTACCCATCGCCTGAATGATTCGAGGCGCGCCCAAGAAACTGCCAAGAGCGGAACTCAGAGTGGCAGCAAAAACGCCGGCGATGACAAGGGGGCCAACCAGACTCATGTTCGTGAGAGTGCCAAGTGGATCGGTTGCGAGTTGCTCTTGGTCGGCGAATCCGGCGAGTAGGACAAGCTGCGCCATATAGACAGTCGCAGTGAAGGCGATCGCCATGAGAGTGCCTCTGGGAATTGCTACCGATGGATCTTTGAGATCACCGGACATATTGGCGCCGGCGGTAATGCCTGTTGCCGCCGGGAAGAAGATCGCGAATACAACCCAAAAACCCATACCCGGTAACTCCTCGGTGCCAGGTCTAGACCCGCTCGCGTTTGCGAATACTTCTGAGTCAAAGGACATGATTCCGCCAATGAGGAAGGCGAGAACCGAGAGGATAAGAACCACCAATATGCCGTATTGGGCCTTAATCGCTACCTCTGCCCCTTTGAAGGTCAGTGCGAAGAGCCCGATGATTACCACGGTGGAGGTAAACTGCGGAATCTTGTAGGTTGCCAAGGTGATGGCGAGGTCGGTCCCTTCTGGCGAAATGAGTCCAAAGAGGGCCTCTGAGAAACCGATAACATAAAAGGCGATAGAGATGGCTTGCGAGACAAAGAGGGTAAGTCCGATGGCGCCGCCAAAGTCTGGCCCCAATGTCCGAGAAATCATGTAGTAGACGCCGCCAGTTTTGACTTCGGTATTGGTCGCAATGGCAGAGAGCGAGAGGGTAGTGAGGGTTGTGATGCCCTTGGCCATGGCCAAAATCGCCAGGCCCTTCCAGATTCCTGCTTGTCCGACAACCGTGCCGGAGCGCATAAACATGATGACGCCGAGGATGGTTAGGACACAGGGCGTGAACACTCCACCGAAGGTTCCAAAGCGTCCGCCGCCGCCGCTCAAGCTTTCCGAGCTTTCTACTTTTGCTTCACTCATTGCCGATTCCTGTGAGTATAAGGATTTGTCGGCTCATACGCGATTGAATGGGCATTAGAGAGCAGCGAGACCTTTGAAGCTGAGGACCAAGAGAATGAGAATACAGGTTACGCCGACCAAGAAGAGGGGAAGCCTGAGTTTGACGTTATTGCTGGAGGTATGCACAAAGGCGTGAAGAAATCGGCTGCCGCTCCAGACAAAAGCGACGATAATGGCAGTACTACTCACAGCGCGTAGGGCCAGAAGCACGATACAGAGGACATAGAAAAGTACTGGTGTCTCAAACTGATTGCGCAAGTTGGAGTTGATGAGTCGTACTGAGGCAGGCCAGGCTTCTTGATTGGCAGCAGTCTCTACCAGATCGACATTGCCTGCCTTTATCTCTTTCGCCTTTACCATCGCCAAGCGAATGTACATGAGGACCGTCAGAGTGATTTGTAGCAGGAGAGGCCAGAGGATTAGGTGTTGACTCACTCGCGCATCGTACCCGAAGGATCAGGGCTTTGAAACGCCATGCTCGACAAGAGTTGGCAAGCCGGCCGAATATTGAGCAGTCTGTCCCCTACGGCCTAGCCTTCATACTCGCTTTCGTCGATTTGGTGTGGCAGCTCTACTTCATTGTCCGAAATCGTGTTGTGAAAGCCTGTGTAGTCAATCATGATTCTACCGTCATCTAGAGTCGTCATCACATCGACAAAGCGTCGGTCGAATTGGAAATGTTCGGGGTAGTAGAGTTTGCGGCCGTGAATCGTCTGTCCATAGGTCGCGTCGTGTCCGGTGATACTCATGACGACTAGCTGGATGTCATCTGCTATAGAACTCGCGTCAGAGCCGAATAACGGGGAATCCTCATCGATGACGTGCATGACCTGCCAGGTGAACATAAAGAGTGGGGTGTTTGAGCGGACAAGCTTAAGATTGAACATTCGCCCCAAGGCGTGTCCCTCGGGGCTAACTGTGTTGACAAAAACCGCAGCACTGACCGATGCTTCTACGATTTCGTTTCCTCGGGCATTGCCAACTCGAAACAAGAGTGTTGGTTTGCCGTGGAAGGTCGTGACTAAGATCGGGTTCGAAAAAAGAATGCTAGAAGCCGGACGTGAGACTTTGGCAAAGATTAGTCCGGTGGCCATCGCGGTAAAGGAAATTCCAAAGATCGCCTGACAGGTTACGAGGATGTTGGCATAGGTGGTTTCTGGGCTCAGCGTGCCGTAGCCAATGGTAGACATTGTCTGAACACTGAAGGAAAAGGCATCACCGAAAGACTGACTAGCGGTATTGGCAATCGAATTGGGTTCGAGGATATAGAGCCCAGCAAAAACACCGTTTGCCAGAAGAAATACGAATATTAAGGTAGCAAAAAGAGCGGTCCAGGAGCCATCCATCAGTTGAAAATAGATGTCACGGCGCAGTTCACTAGGGGTACCTTTGCGAATTGAGGATTTGAAGTCGGGGCGCGGCGGTACACCGGACTTGGCAATGGTTTGCTGGCCGTCATTCTCCTCTGTTTGTCCGGAACCCCAAACTTGATGTACGCCTTCTCGCAGCATCTCTTCGTCCGCCTCCAGCGGAGCAGTGAGAAGGTCTAGGATAACTTGAGCAACACAGATGGCTGCCAGAAGGAGTAAGAAAATCCATGAGGGCATTGCTGCACCGACTGGAGCAAGTAGAACAACAAAGAAGGCAGAGAACAAGCGGGCTCCAGTGCGGATCCTGTCGCCAAACTCTGACTGACGTCGTTCGGTGACGCTGTCAATGGCTGCTACGGAGAAGAGCACGAGAGCGAGACTAGAGCACAATAGCCAACGATATCCTTCGGGGGCGACTGTAGACAAATCGAAGAAGACTGCCTTTTTGATCGAGACGCCCGTGGCTACAGCGGCGATTGTCATCGGTATATGCGCGTAAATCCAGGCAAAACCGGCCATCGGATTCGCTTTTATCCTTGATCCAGCGACATCGTCAAAGTAGATCCACCACAGAGATGTCACGATTGCCAGTCCCATGGCGCAGGTGATGATCAGGCTACTTGCTGGTCCGCCACTGACTTCGCTGATGCTGCTAAGAACTTTTACGAAAGACTCACCTAGTACGATAAGCGTCAGGAGTCCGTAGCGTTCGGACATGTGCAGTATGTCCGGTGGGTATCTGTCGACCATGCTTCGAATCGCCCGGCCAAAGGGCTGGACGAGGTCAATGAACGTAGCAAGCGCCCAACATAAATACACCCAAGGCGTGGGCAAGAAGCAGGAAGCTAGCCAAAGGGCCAAGCCAACTCCGTAGGACCGCGAGAAGGCTCCGGTGAGGTCTCTGGCGTCGGGTTGTTGCCAGTAGGTTCGCAGATAGAAGAGCACGATCACGGCGCGCGAGGCAGCATAAAATGCCGCAAACTGTGTGGTTTGTCCGCCGAAAACCTGTGTTACCGAAACCGCCATTCCACCGATGGCAAACATTTGAACAAAGACCAATAGCCTGTGTATCAGGTCGTCGACATCGAAGCGATTTGCGTAAAAGGTATAGGCGTTCCAGGTTATCCAGAGAGGAACCATGAGTCCGGCAAAGGATAGAGCTCCTGAAATACTCAGATTGAGACTTAGGGCGTTGCCCAGTTGGATAAACGTGGCGACGTAAATGAGGTCATAGAAGAGCTCGAGCCAGCCGACCTTCTTCTCATTGCCCTGACTGGGGCTGTGGACACTAGGGACATGGAACCAACGACTTCGCAAGGTGGCGTACGCTAACTCAGAAATACTCTGGGTTCAAACTCAATTGCGGGGTCGCTCTAGCTCAGCTATCGAAAAACAGGCTCTACTCGCAAGCGATAGCCAAAGCGCTGGCGCGACTCGATGGCGTCGGTCAAAGCGATTTGCTCAAGGGCTCTGCGTACCCGGCGGACAAGTTGCTTTATATGGTTATCCCCGGGGTAAGGAGTGTTCCAGGGCAGGTCTGCGATAAGTTCCGAGGATGGGACAAAACCTCGAACATCATCGGGATCGTGGCGCTCGTTCACAAATCGTTTGGCCAGGGTTTCCAAGAGCGCGTATTGCATGATTCCCAGTTGGACAGCCTGCTCTTCGTACTCAGCATGACCTCCGCCACCGCCGCTGGGTTCGCAAAGATACAAGGTGCTGCCAAGTAGCGAGTCGGACGCTACTGTCGCCCGGATGGATTCTGTAGCGCGAATCGTCATCCCAGCCTCGTGATCTGCATAGAAAAGGAAGCCAACGTCGCCTACGACGAGGAGTTGATTGCTACGAATATCCTGAAACTCCGATACTCTGTGGCCATCGAGAAAGGTGCCATTGGTAGAGTTCCGATCTCGTACCATCCATTGTTCTCCACTGAGGCTGAGTTCAGCGTGGACTCTGGAGACAGAGGTCTCGAGAACAGCCAGGCCTTCGTCGGGTTCGCGTCCGATTACGGTCGTTGCTGCAAGCCTGTGCGCACAGCCGAATTGATCCACCAGAACAGCTTTTTCTTCGGTTTCGTAACGACATTCAATTTGCTCAGCGCAAAGGCTGCTCAGTCGTGGAATTCGCCGAATTGATGCCGAGCTCATTGTTGGCGAAGTATAGCTTACTTGAGATCCGTACTAATACTTCGCATTTGTTTTTCGAGTTCGCGAACCCGTTTTTCGCGTTCTCGCAATACTGTTTGCAGGCTTTTGTTTTTCTTGTCCAAGTTGCTTTCGGCGTTTTGTGCCCGGAGTGCTTCGCGCTGCGCCTTTTTGCTCGCTTCGCGGGCCCGGGCTGCCTCTAGTTTTTGCTCACCCAACGCTGCTTGCAAACGAATGTTGGTTTCGTGGAGATCTTCCTGCGTTTCCTCCACTTGAGCCGTAGCGCTCCGTGCACTGGTCTCCGCTTCTTTTCGTCGACTCCGCTCTTGTGCACTTCGCTCTTGTTCATCTTTGGCCAATTGCGTCGCAGATAGAGCTCGTTCTGCCTGATCTCTCGCTTCTTCTGCTGTAGTTCGTGCTTTACTCTCGCTCCGACTTATTAATATCAGGGCAGTAATTGCTCCACTGGCGATCATCGCCATCGCCAAGAGGGCGGCGATTACTCCGTTGCGTCGGCGCTTTCGTGCCTGCAAATCGAGGCTGAAAACTGCGTCCAAATACGTTGCTTCTCGCTCCGGTAGCATCGCCACGGGGTTGCTTGTCCGCCAGCGCCGGGCATCTTCCATTGCGCTTTCTCGCCACAGAAGCCCTTGTGGTTGTCCGCGATCTTGCCACTGCTTTGAAGCACCTCGAAGTTGATCGAGAAATGCCACGTCCTCCTTCGCTTCGTCCAACCATCGAGCCAAGGTTGGCCATTGCGTGATCAGTGATTCGTGTACGATTTCTAGAGTCGGATCATCAACCTCGGCGTCGACCACAACCAACCGTGCGGACACCAAGCGCGTAATCAGTTCCTCTGCTGACGTTGGGGCGCTGGATGATGCGAGTAATTCTTGTATCGGGACTACCGAACGAGTTTTGTCCGAGGTGACAAGGCGCTTGAATACTGATGGCGCCGCTGAGCGAACCTTTCCTGGTAGCTCAAGCAATACTTGGTCAGCATGGGTTGCCAAGGCGCCAGCAAGCCCACCCATTTGGCGGTACCCTGCACTGGTAAAAATTCGCTTCTCTCGATCTCGGCTGTCCCAGAGTCTGTTCGCCGCAAATTGCAAGAGCGGCAACCCGCCACTAGAAGCTTCGAGTTCACCTAGCATGGTTGTGACCAACTCCTCGTCCTCGAACTCGTACCCTGCGAGTTCGGCTGGATGCACTAGAGCGCTTCGCAGGCCCTCGCGGTCGAGAGGAGGGACAAAGATCAGGCCCTTGGCCAATCGTTGAAATAGTAGGGGATGTTCTGATGTGCGATGGATGAAATCAGAACGCATTGTCACGATGACTCGCGCGGGTGAGGTTACGTCGTCTGCTGTACCTAGTAAGCAGTCTACGAATACGTCTCGATCTGCCGAGGATGGACACAGTGTGTACAGTTCTTCTCCTTGGTCGATGCATAAGAGTACGGAGCATTCTTGTTGCTTTGAACGTTTTCTGAGGATGGAACCTAGGTAACCCGGCTCACTGCGCAGGCGGCTGGCTATGGCTTCTTGGTCCTCGTGTTGCTCTTCTATCTTTGCGATCAGGGTCGCCAAGTTTTGTATGGGTCT
>JAESTW010000331.1 GCA_016763395.1 Kofleriaceae bacterium | reverse complement strand
GGAATACTGCGAGGACTATACGCCGTCGAGCACCATCACTATAAATAGGACAGGGATGTAAACCAAGGAAAAGAGAAAGAACTTCTTTGCCCATTTGGGGCCACCGCGACGCAAGCCAACCAGTGCATAGCCGAAGTACGAAATCCCTAAAACAGCTGCAACAACCGTGTAGACCATGCCAGCTACGCCCAGCGGATAGAGCATTAGCGATAGTTGAATTTGAATCGCTGAGTACAAGACGATAGCCACTCTTGTCATCGCCGCGTTGCCCTCAACCGGCAGGACCTTAAAGCCCGCGCGAGAATACTCTTTGGCTCTAAATAGTGTGATTGCGTGAAAATGTGGAATCTGCCAGAAAAAGAGAACTCCGAAAATCACCAATCCACCAGCGTCGATGCGTCCGGTGACCGCCGTCCACCCCATGAGGGCCGGCATGGCGCCGGGGAGCGACCCGATAATGGTCGCGATGGTTGTCCGCTGCTTCAGCGGCGTATAAATCATAACGTAGCTGACGAAAGCGACAGCGCCGCACAAGCCAGTCAGCGGGTTGACCGCGAAGGTCAAGATTGGCATCGCTATCGCGAGCATGACCAATCCAAAAACCAAGGCCACAATCGGCTGCATTCGTCCGGCCGGCAGAGGGCGTGTCCGGGTACGTGACATGAGGCAGTCGATTTCGCGCTCCAAGTACATGTTTAGGGAGTTTGCTGAGGCGACAATCGCGCCGGTCCCTAAAAAGAGTGGTACCCAGATCGATGGTTCAATTGTGCCCGGAGCCAGCGACATTGCTCCCGCAGCAGTGAGTAGCGAGAAGATGAGGATCCCAGGCTTGGCCAGTGCAATCACATCCCGCAACGCCAAATCTGGAAATGTCTCCGCTTCTTTGGCTACCAAATCGCTCATTGTACTCCGGCTCCGGCCATTGGGTCATCGGAGGCCATGTCGTACTTGATCTCTAGGGTAGCAACACCATCCTTGTCGACTACAAGTTCCGCCTGCTTCATTCCGAGGTACTCATGCCAGGCTTCTACTTGCATCGTTCCGGTCGGAACACCTTTGATTTCAAAGCTGCCGTCTTTCTCGGACACCGCAAAATAGGGGTTGTCACTGACCACAATATAGCCCTGCATCCAGCCGTGATAGTCACATTTCAGTTTGGCCACCGGTTCGTCACCCAGCTCAAAGGTCATGGAAACTCCGGCAGGTTGCGCCTTGTTGATGATTGTGTCGATGCCTTGCCGTTTGCCCTATGGCAAATGCCGAGCGTGAACGTTGTGGGTTGTCTTGTCGCTATTGGTAACTTTGACAGTCTGTCCGACAACACCACCCTGGACTCGAGGGCGGTACATACAATCGTTTTGATCGACAGAAATTTTATTAGAAGGAGTGAAGGCGGGAACCGTACCAGGCTTAATGCGGACGACGACGTTGGCTAGTCCGCCAGCGCCATCAGTCAAAATTGTTTCCGCGCGCATTTCGCCGTTGTCACATTTGGGATCAGACCCGCGGCGCAGTAAAGGCATCTCGGGAATTTCACCAGTGATTGAAACCGTGCCTTTAATCGTTCCGGTAGGTCCTTTCGGTTGGGCAGGTTTCTCGATCTTGCTGGGAGCAGATGGCGTATCTCCCGATTTCGCGACGGCTTTGCCCTCTTGCTTCTTGTCATCGCTGCCTTTGCCACAATGAATGGAGGTAAGGGCGAGTAGCAAAAATCCAGCACTACGTATCTGCGTCGGCAATCTCATCTTCCAAGCCTTGCTACCACGTAATGAGGCATATTCCCTAGACATGTGACAATTAGCCGCAATTCTTAGTCAGCTGTCTGTCCAACTGGCTAAGTGTCTGATTTTATTTTATTTCATTCCACTTCGATTGTTGCTTCCACATGGTCAGCCCCCCTACACTTACCCTTAGGAACCTGGTGTTAAACAAGTTCAACACCAAGCCTCCTACGCTGGCTGCGCAAGCGTTTACTCTACGCGGCGTTGCCGCTCATTTCTGGTGTTCTACACCAGACACCTAGAAACGAATCCGCATGGCAGACTCAAAGACTACCGACTGGGCAAACCCAAAAAAGTTCTCAGACCTCTCCACATGCGATTTGGAAACAGCGGGGACCGTGTTTTCCCACAGTGGCCACACCTATCGCACAACAGGGAAAAAGCTCGGCCACGGCGGTATGGGTAGCGTCTACCTCATGGCCAGGCGTGGGCCCGGAGAAACAATTCCACAGCCTGTGGTCGGCAAGATTTTTCATCCCGACTATCTCTTGCAACTAAAAACTGACTAGATGGCTCTGGTCGAACACCAGCGAGTCATGACGAGTGTCGATAGTATCGCCAAAATCGATCACCCTCACTTGCTACCAACTCTGCTCTCAGAAGAAATCTCGGACAATCATCTTATCGTCTCCCCTTTGCGCTCTGAGACATTGCGTGAGGTTGTCGCTCGTGAAAACCTCAGCCCACGAGCGAGAGTTGAACTTCTCATCCAGGCAATGCGCGGAATGGCCGCACTTCACAACGAGAACTTTCTCCACCGGGATTTCACCCTACGAAATATTCTAGTCGATGCCGACTTGAAGACAGCCTATCTCTTCGACTTTGACTTGGCCCTGGATTTGAAACAGGTTCAGGACACGAACTACAAAAAACGTTTTAAGGGCCGTATCTTTGGTTCGCCAGGCTATTCCCTAGTTCCCGAAGTCTTGGACGAAGTTCTCATGACTGGCCCTATTGGTGCCAGTTTAGACATTTACGCCATGGGCACGGCTATTTTCTCGTTGTTCACAGAAGATCTGCCATATGGCGAGGCTGTCGACCTGTGGAGCCTGCTCCTGCGAGTAAGTAAAGGCATTGTCCGGGGTGGACGATCGTATATCGACTATCCAATCAGTGTGCCCCGGGAGCTTCGCCCGGTCATTGAGACCTGTATGCAGCGGGTTCCAACCATGCGATACAAAAGCGCAGAGGAAGTGATTGCCGCGCTGGAAAAGGCACTTCCCGGACTCGACGCTGGCCGAAGCAATAATTCTATTATCAGCACAACAATGAGCTATGGGGATGGCGATTCCCGCTTTCTCTTCGGCCGTATGGTCACCTCCAAGGTGAATGCAGAACTGCCTCTCGCGACAGCCACAGCAGAAATCCTAAAAGAACACGGTTACGTACTCAGGCGCTCGCTCGGCAAAATCAAGGATAGAGAGATATTCGCAGCGGCGCCCGACCCTCAGTTGGTAGCGCTTGGACATTTCCCGGACGGGAACCCCTATCCAAAGATTGTAAGTGTTCTCAACTTGAGAGATCACGAAAACCCCAAAGCCCTCGCGGACAAATGGCTAACGGTGTACCAGCCGGCTCTAGAAAAAGCGCGACAAGGGCTGATGACATCACTTCATCGAGTCCTCTATGACGAGCCAAGCAGTCTACTACTTCTACTTAGTGAGTATGTCGAAGATGCGCGTTTCGGCAAAGATCTAACCGATGAAGTGCTCGAACTACAAGAAGCCTTTGGTTTGACCTACCTTATTACCGAGCAAATCGCTCTTTTGCACGAAAACGGTCTTGCTCACAACAACGTTTGTGCGGAATCACTTCTTCTAAAGGGCATACGCGACAGTCACTGCGTGCATCCAGCAATGGTCGGTATCGTTCATCCCAGCGAAGATCCATTGCATATGCATGAAGACTCGCAGAACTTGGTCTCACTGCTCTTGTCGTGGATTCGGGATGCAGAAGTTGAAAGCATCAATCCCTTGGAACGCAGTAAAATTGAAGTATTGCGGGATGACTTGAAAGAGCTAGAAAGCGGCCCAGCGTCATCCTGCGATTTACCCCATGTCATGCAAATCTGCAAAGATGCGTTGGCGACTCTCGACTTTAACTTCGGCGTTCTAAACGAACATGGCGGCGACCTGCACGCCTACGCGCTCACCTTGGTGAGCCACTCACTCTACGCGCGCCTTTGGCACTAGCTGATGCTCGACCAGACGTCGGTAGGTGGTACTGCTTTTCATGAGTTCATCATGAGTTCCCTGCGCGGCAACAGCACCATTCTCAACCACGCAAATGCGATCAGCATCCCGGACAGTACTTAGCCGGTGAGCAATTACCAGTGTTGTCCGCGACTTCATCAGCGAGGACAATGCCTCCTGCACAACCGCTTCCGTCTCCGAGTCCAAGTTGCTCGTTGCTTCGTCTAAAATGAGAATTCGCGGGTCGGCGACAAGGGCTCTGGCGATCGCAATTCGCTGTTTCTGACCGCCGCTGAGCTTCACACCGCGTTCGCCAACTAACGTTGCATAGCCGTCGGGAAAGCCAACAATAAAGTCGTGTGCGTTGGCAAGACGGGCCGCTTCCTCTACTTCTGCTTTGCTTAACGATGGGTCGGAATACGCAATATTCTCCGCAATGGTTCCCGAAAACAACACGGGTTCCTGTGCCACAATTGCCAAGGCTTTCCGCAACTCACTGAGAGCGAGTTCTCGGACATCTATGCCTTCAACCCTCACCGATCCGGATAGCACGTCGTAAAAACGAGGTACCAGCGAAGCGATGGTTGTTTTGCCTGCACCCGATGGCCCAACTAGAGCAACCACTTCACCCGGCGCGATGTCGATACTAACTCCTTCGAGCACAGGGTCGTCCGGTCTGGAATCGTATCGAAACACGACATTCTCAAAGCAAAGCGCACCGCCACCTGCGGGTAGCGCTACAGGTGTTTCGGGATCAGCGATTGCGGGCTCCGTATCAATTACGTCATACAGCCTCTCCGTGGCACCTGCTGCCTTATTCAGGGCTCCATAGAGTCCGGCAATGGTTGCAAAAGCGCTGGCGACCATACCTGTATAAATCAAAAATGCGGTTAGATCACCGGCGGACATGCGGCCTTCAATGACAGCCCGTCCTCCCAAAAGCAAAATCACCGCGAGCGATGCGTAGGTGAGTACGGACACCGAAGCCATAAACGAGGCTCGCCACTGGACCAGTTTTACTCCTGAACCAAAAGCCTCTTCCACCTTTTGGCGGTATGCCCGTGCCTCATCTCGTTCCCGGCCAAACGCCTGTACGGTTTCAATTGCTCCAATCGCCTCTTGCACACGCCCGGACGCCTCTGCAAGCCTGTCTTGAACTTCGCGAGAACGTTTGCGCAGTTTGGCTCCAAAATACACAGCACCGACACTAAAAGGCGGAATGATGGCTAGCATGACTAAGGTCAATCGCCAGTCCACAACGAAAAGTAGAATGATCCCCCCCAATAGCTGCACCACATTTCGGACAGCCATACTCATTTGAGAACCGATAACCTCCTCGATAATCGCCACGTCCGCCGCTAGCCTACCTACCAGTTCGCCGCTTCTCCGGTCGTGGAACCACGAAACTGGCAGCAAAAGAATGCGGTCAAAGACGAGATTTCGCAGGTCGGCTACCGCGCGGATTCCCAGCCAACTCATTAAATAGTGGCGGAACCAGACAAAGACAGCATGCATAGCAAAAATGCCGACAAGCCAGAATAGAACGTCATTGAGTGCAGAAACGCTGCCCTCATTCATGCCCAAGTCGATGGCGTACTTTGCAACCTGAGGGTAAGCAAGGGCGACTAGCGATCCGAAAACTAGGCATAGCGATGCTAGAGCGAAGCGCACTTTATGTGGTGTGAGCAGCGAAATAAGCCGCAACAGCACCGGTGGCTTTTTCTTGGCCTTGGCCGTGGACGTCATGCGAGCAGCATACTCCATCGCCCTGGACTTTGCCCGTCTGAGACTTCGAAGTACTAGCTGAGAAGCTACCTACGCTTTTTCTTGGTTTCGATTCGGTACCGTTTGCACAAGTCTGAGAAAGTTGACTTCGGTAATCCCACATACTCTGCTGCTGCGCGAATGGTTTTGTGCTTGCGATACGCCTCCTGGAGAAGCTGCCGCTGACTTTGCTGAAATCCCGTTAGGGACGACGTATTGTAGAGAGAAATAGGTTCGGCATAAGAGTTTGCTCGATGGATAACTCCATTGGGTAGAAAATCCGCCACTGTCAAGTCCGACGCTCCGAGAGCCATTGCTCGATTCACACTATTGTGGAGTTCCCGTACATTACCTGCCCATTCGTGCTTTGCGAGTTGTTCTAAGACATCGCGCGAAACCCGACGACGTCCATATTCGGACGTGCCCGCTTGTAAAAAGGCCCTGACCATCAGGGGAATGTCATCACGCCGCTGGCGCAGTGGCGGAATCTCTACAACAACAGTCGACAGGCGGTGAAAGAGATCGAGCCTCAAAGGCGAACTCTTCTTGGACAAACAGCTTCGGTTCGTCGCTGCAACAACACGGACATTCACTAGTTCCTCTAGCCGTCCACCAACCGGACGAATCAGGCCACTTTCTAAAGCACGCAAGAGATG
>JAESTW010000330.1 GCA_016763395.1 Kofleriaceae bacterium | reverse complement strand
TTTGCATCGAAGGTCACGAGAAATTCCCCTATAAGCTTGCAGAAGCCATTGAACGCGACCATGACGCGCGCAAGAAACTGCTGGCGGCGCGAGCCAAATACGTCGACCACTTCAGAAGCAAGGGGAGGTGTTTTTTGCAGTGCCCACATTGCCTGAGCGGAGGCATTGAAATCGACCTCTTCATGATGTTTCTGGTCCACGGAGCCATGCCCCATCCGGTCGCCAATCCAGACCAGAGCCCAACCGATCCATTTATGGCCTACCTGGGATTTGAACTCGATTTTTGGCCTCTGCTACGGACTCACCTGTTTACGAAAAAAGCCGTCGCCCATACCCTAGTCAAGACTATGGAAAAGGTACGCGATACCCTCGAAATACTGGGTGCCAACACACCGCCGACCCGCGACTATCGAATCCCACCTGCGAAAAGCGCTCAAGTCAGCTTGCCCTCGCGCACTGCAGATGTCTTCGAAGAAAGGCAGGTGCACCTGCTCTTGCGAGGTCCAGTCCTGCCAACCCACGACCTAAACGCGGTGCTGCGCTGGGGAGACTACTCTCTCGGCCCCACGAACGAAAATGCCTTTTGGAATTACACCAATCCCGGGTTTCGCACTCTCCTGCGATTGGCGATGATCACCAGCCACCCCGATGGCAAAACAGAGTTCGGTCCCGAGATCTTGGAAACCTGGCCGGTCTCCGACATTCTCTTCCTCGACACTCTCTACGCCTATCTACACAGCATGTCCACCACCAATCCAGAGCGCGGGGCCGTACGGTGCATGGGATGCGGCAAGGAATTTCTCGCAGCGCTGTAATTTGGCCCTCCCTCAATCGATAACTGCGAAAGGGACAGAGATCCTCATTGCTGGCAAGCACATCACAGAATATCGATGCCAAGCCTTCCAAAGGTCACACACAGAGTTTTACCCTTTGGCAAGTTACCTCGCCTGTATTCGAGTCTTAATGGCTCGACTGTGTGGCGCTGCTTAAATCCCATGGTCGGCAGTCTACAGGTGTTGATCCGACGTGACTGGATCTTGGCAATACCCCGTGTTGCACCGACTATCGTACGGCTACTCCCACTCTTGCTGATCTGGCGCAAGCATTGGAAGGGGTCTGCTATCAGCCCGAGCTCTCGCTGGTTGATGAGTTCGGCACAGCTCTCGGGTCCGGACAATGTCGGCCTGCTACGTACACCGCTGCCGATAACTCCTTTGGGGGTTGGCGTGAAATTAGCCAGCGTGCTTGCGTGTGTCCGGCAATGCGATTGCGATGCTCACAGAGAGGGCGACCATGGCGGAGGCTGTTAGCAGGCAGACTTGCAGTCCGCCCCATTGGTAGAGAAGTTCCGAGAGTAGGGTGCCCATGAGGCGGCCCATTGCGTTGGCCATGTAGTAGAAACCGACGTTCAGCGTTGTCCGGTCTGGATCGGAATAGGCGAGAATGAGGTAGGAATGGATGGCTGAGTTTATTGCGAAAAGCACGGCGAAGACTGCGAGTCCGGCGAGTACTACGATCTGTGGGGGGTATTGCAGCCGTAGCAGGATATAGATGGCCAGCGGAATGAGTGCCAAGATGGCGCCCCAGAGCTGGGCACTGCGTGCGTCATTGTTGGTGTCTTGTCCGAGCCGAGGAAGTAGCTTTGGCGTGAAGGCTTGGATCATTCCGTAGCCGATGACCCATAGTGCCAGGTATGTACCCACGCCCAAAAATGTCCAACCCAATACTTCACTAAGAAAAACTGGCAATCCTACGACAAACCAGACGTCGCGGGCACAGAAGAGGAAGAGGCGGGCTGCGGCGAGTATGGTGATAGAACGTGGGATTTTGAGAGCGTCAGCTAGCGCGTGTTTGATACTCGATTTGCCCATTGCTCGGGGCAGAAAAATACTGATGCCGACAAGTGCAAGGGCGATTCCGCCGGCCATGCCCCAGAGCGATTGGCGGAAGCCGATTGTGCTGAGTAAGAAGCCTCCAAGGAAGAAGCCAACTCCTTTGAGGGTATTCTTAGAGCCAGTTAGGATTGCAACCCAGCGAAAAAGAACGCTGTTTTGATTGGCGGGCACGAGGGCTTTGATTGCGCTTTTGGCGCTGATTTTGGTGAAGTCTTTGGCAATCCCGGACATGCCTTGGGCAATGATTACCCAGGAGATTTGCACGATTTCACTCCACTGGGATGAGAGGCCGGACAAGAGGGTGAGTGCGAGGAGTTGCAATCCCAGTCCGATTCCCAAAGTCAGTTTAAGGCCCGCTCTAGAGCCTATCCAACCTCCGAGTAGATTGGTGAGAACACCGCAAAGTTCGTAGAGAAAGAAGAGAGAGGCGAGCTGAAAGGGCGAGTACCCCAGCGCGTGAAAGTAGCCCAGTACCAACATTCGCAGAGCGCCGTCGGTCAATGTGAAGAGCCAGTAGGCTGCGGTCACAACCATGTAGCTTCGCAATTGCTGGCGCTCGGACATTGGTGCTACCAGCTCATCGAGTTGACAACGAGTTGCCCCAATTCGGCCATGCGGTGCACGTAGCCTATTTCATTGTCGTACCAGGCGAGCACTTTGAGTTGTGTACCGTCTATCACCATCGTGGATGGCGCATCAATGATGCAAGAGCGAGGGTCATTGACATAGTCGACGGAGACCAAGGGCTTGGTCTCGTATCCCAGAATGCCGGAGAGAGAACCCTCCGAGGCGCTTTTGAAGAGTGAGTTGACTTCTTCTACGCTAGTCTCTCTTTCTAGCTCAAAAACACAATCGGTGAGTGAAGCATTGAGCAATGGAACTCGGACAGCAACGCCATTTAACTTGCCGAGAAGCTCTGGGAAAATGAGGCCAATGGCGGTGGCAGAGCCAGTCGTCGTTGGTATCAGTGACATCAGTGAGGAGCGCGCGCGTCTGGGATCTTTGTGAGCTCTATCGACGAGGGTTTGAGTGTTGGTAACGTCGTGAATCGTAGTGATAACGCCATGACGTATGCCCAGGCCCTCGTGAATGACTTTGACGATGGGGGCCAGGCAGTTGGTCGTGCAGGATGCGGCGGTGACGATATGATCTTCGGCAGGGTTGTAGAGGCTGTCGTTGATTCCCATCACAACATTGAGCACTCCGTCTTTTACTGGAGCAGCGACGATGACCTTCTTGATGCCGGCGTCAAAATATTCGGCCAGCAGGGGTTGGCTTCGGTACACGCCAGTGCATTCAAAGACGAGGTCGACGCCGACTTCTTGCCAGGGGATGCCTTCGATGGTGCTCGACTCGCTGTAAGATAAAGTCTTGCCGTCGATCGAGATGTGCTTGTCGCCAGCCATCGGGGAATGCGGCCAACGACCATGTACGGAATCGTACTCGAGGAGATGGGCACTGATCTCAGAGTTACACCCAGGCTCGTTGATGTGAACAAATTCGAATTCGGGAAACTGCCATGCCGCGCGCAATAGCAAGCGTCCCATTCTTCCAAAGCCATTGATTCCGACTCGGATACTCATTAGAGGGCTCCTCGTTGCCGCTTGTCTTGTCGTCGCATTCCTTGCAAGAATACTTGCAGGCTGTTCATTTCAAGTCCGCTCTTGGTCTCCATGCTGCCAATATTGTGGATTTCATCACTCTGGTCAAGGCGTACTGGAAGAGTAGTGCACTACTCGAATACTCTCAGCGCATGAAGCTTCAAGATGTTCAGGCGGTACTGGAAACAGTCGCACCCAGCGAACTCGCAGCAGACTGGGATGAGGTTGGTTTGCACTTGGCGGGCAACGGCAAGCGAATTCGGCGCGCCATGTTGTGTATCGATCTGACGCCAGATGTTCTTGAGGAGGCAATTGCTGCAAAGTGTCAGCTACTGGTGGTGTATCACCCACCGATATTTCGCCCCTTGGGCCGGTTGGCTGACCGAGATTGGAAAGAAGTCATGGTAGCGCGGGCGATTCGGGCGGGGATTGCAGTGTACAGTCCGCACTCTGCTCTCGACGCTGCCGCAGATGGCATGAACGACTGGCTTTGTGAGGGGTTGGGGAAACACTCCGCTCGCAGTCCGATTGTCCGGGCGGAGAAACATGGTAGTACTTGCTGCAAAGTGATTGTCTACGTTCCTGTCGATGCCGCTGAGAAGTTGCGTAACGTCATGTGGAAGGCTGGTGCTGGCGGCATAGGCCAGTACGACCAGTGCTCCTTTAATCTAGTCGGACAGGGCACATTCCGGGGAGGCGAGGGGGCAAACCCAGCGATTGGAGTCCCCGGCCGACTCGAGAAGGTTGAGGAGATTCGAGTGGAGATGATTTGCCGGGCTGAAATTCTACCAGAGCTTCTTCGCGAGATCCGAGAAGCACATCCCTATGAGGAGGCGGCGATTGATGTCATCGCGCTGCAATCGGAAGCTACGTCCGAGGAGGGGGCAGGCCGGTACCATGTTTTGGAAACACCAGTCACGGTTGCGACACTTGTCCGGCGGCTGAAACGTCATCTTGGTCTGAAGAAATTGAAAGTTGCGCTGCCCAGAGGGAAAGAGGACCTGCAAATTTCGTCTGTAGCGGTTTGCGTCGGCGCCGGTGGTTCGCTATTTGAGAACTATTGGCAGGCTGATGCCTACGTCACTGGTGAAATGCAGCACCATCAAATACTCGATATGACGCTCCGCGGAAAGGTGGTCATTCTAGCCGGGCACACCAATAGCGAGCGTCCTTTTCTCGGACGGTATCGCGAATCCATCATTGCAGCAGGAGGCGAAAAGGTGGAGTGGCTGGTGAGCGAGCGCGATTGCGCCCCGATTGAAATTGTCTAGTGGCGGCGGGACATCTTGGTCAACGGGAGAAATGACCTTCACGTTTTCCCAGACTCTGTGGAACTTAAGCTCACCCAGAGCAATGA
>JAESTW010000329.1 GCA_016763395.1 Kofleriaceae bacterium | reverse complement strand
TCAGGCGACCTGGCTCGATCCAACGATGCAAGTGGCTAGTATTGACCACGCCATGTGGTTTCATCGCCCCTTTCGTATGGACGATTGGCTCTTGCACTGTATCGACAGTCCTTCTGCCTATGGTGCCCGCGGACTTGTCCGTGGCTCTATTTATACCCGAGACGGTCTACTCGTTGCGTCGACAGCCCAAGAAGGCCTAATTCGCAAACGTTAGCCTTAGGGGCTAGACCGGTACTAGCAATGGGAATAAACCCTGCTATCCTCTGGTTGCTATATGCCTCAGATACGAACGCGAAATCCAAACCTCGACAGACACCTTCTCTTTCGCTTGCCAGATGTACTGGCCTATCTTTTCTCACCATCGCTATGGATGACGCTGCTTGGGCTCGCCATCATCTCCTCGATACTACAAGCGATGGCCTTCGGAATCTTTGGCTCCATCGCTCTGCTCATGGCTATCGGCCTCGAAGTCGGCGTTTTTTTTCACATTACTAGAAGCTCCGCCAATGGCGATAGGACTTTTTCTGCACCCGACTTTGAAAATTTCTTCGACAGCTTGGTCATGCCGATTCTTCTCGTATTGGTTGCAGCACTGCCGATGATACTCGCCCTCTACTTTGCTACTAACAGTCTCTTCTCTGTGACACTTGCCTTTGGAAACGTGCCAATGGGCCCCTTAGCGCTACTTATCATCGGAGTACTACTTTTCCCTTTACTACTTACGGTTGGAGCTATCAATGGAACCATTGGTGGAGTTCTCAACCCGGCTCTCTGGGCAAATGCTTTGGGGGGATTTCGGACAAGTTACATCGTCGCCCTAGCCGGTTTTTATGGGATTTGGTATGTTGAGATGACCCTTTTCCGCACTCTCGCACTACAGATCCAAGATACGCCGATCTTCGGCGTGTCAGTACTGGCCACGATGGTCCTCTACATACCGGCGGTCCTTCGGTACAGGTTGCTCGGTGCTCTCTGTGAACCCTTCATGGCCATTGACTATGCGCCAGAGATTCCCGAGGCTATTGTTGTACGCGGCGGCGGACAATATGCGGCCACCTTCTCAGATAATTTACTACAGTTACAAGGTGGCACGATGAGCCCTGTCGCAATTCTTCGCATGGCAAACACAGCCTATTCCGAAGAGCAATATCGGCTCGTCTATCGGGCTACGGAAGCTCTTTGGAAAACCCACAAGAACAGTTCAGAAGTTATTGAAGCACTGTGGCTGTCCGCCAAAGCGCAAGAGCAGCAGAAGCAACTCGATGCGATGCGCGCGACACTGCGCCAGATCATCAGCCATAACGATGCGCATCCAATCGCAGGTGACGCTCGGCTCAAGCTTCGGCAGTATGAGTAGGCATTGCCGATGGTGAAATCACCACGATGGTGACTGTGAAGTGGGGCTTGCCGGAAGCAGCAGTAGTCAGGCAATTCTATGGGTACCCCAATTGTGGTGCCAACTAGCTGATTATACTAAACTCCTAATCTAGCTCACCGGATTGCATTTTGGCATACTGCTTGCTTTATCCATGGGTATGGCTTCCAAATTTGCAGTTTCAACCCTACTGGCTCTCACATTCAGCCTGGTAGCGAGTTCAGCATCAGGTCAAACCCTTGTGGAGAAGGAGCGTGAGGTCTCTCCTAAAGTGGCAGCGCGTCTTCGCTTGGCTTCCCAAGCACTGCGCTTTGTCCGAAAGGGCATTCCCTATTCTGGCAACCAGCAGGAAGCGCTGGTCAAGACCAAAGGGAACTCTCACTACCGGATGCAATTGGCCCGATCCACAACAGTGGCTGGACGAGTTCCCGACATGCGCGGAATGGCGGCGAAAGACCCACTTGCAGCACGTGGCGCAGTCATCGCCTGCACCGGTGGTGGCAACTGCGGTGAGAACGCCACACTAGCCCTACAGTTTTTGAAAGGCGTCGGCGCCAACCAGACATTTACCAAGGCGGGAGTTGAGGGTGTTGATCACGCATTTGTGCTGATTGGTGACCTCAAAAACGACCCGTTCCACGAAATCGTTGTCGTTGACGCTTGGGTTACCCATCCTCAGCCTCTACTTTACTCGGACTTTGTATTCCAAAAGGAACGCTCAAAAATCAGAACCTTTGAAGTAGTAAAGCCATCGACAAAAGCCGCAGCAAACGAGGCACGCCAAGCTCGCCGGACAATGACACGGGGACTTCGTAAATCATTTAAGGCCAAGCCAAGCCCACTGATGACCAAAACCACTGCGAAGCCCAATGACCTACCGGGAATCTGGAACCAGCCACACGCAGGCAAGTTCAAATTCAAATATACTGTCCGAGGAGAAAACGGCAAGCTCAAGCCAGTTCGACTAACTTACGCTCTTTCCAAGGACATCCCAGCAGAGCTCAAGAAGCGACGTAGAACCACAGTTCGCACCACTACTGGTGGCCGAGTCCGAACCCCTCGTGCTCGGACGGCAACTCGCCAGCAGCCTAGAGCCAGGCGCACCGGACGATAGAGGTTCAAGGTTGCTGCCTTTGGGCAAGTAACACTAATTCTCAACACGACAATAGCCCGAGCATATACTGCCGGGCTATTTTTGCATTGGGCCATTTTACATTTAGGGCCATTACGAGAAGATGGCTCGAGCGCGCTCCGCCAAGCCGAGCGCGACACTTGTCATTTCATCACCGCCTCGGAGTCGTCCGGGAAAACGTGATTCTAGACGCCCGCGGACAGCCGGAACAAACGACGAACCGCCGGTGGTAAACACACAGCCTATCGACTCTGCCGATACACCGCTCTTCTTGAGTATCTCGTCAACGACCTCGTCGATCTTGTCGAGGTCACTGGCAATCCACTGGTCAAACTCGCCTCTCGCAACAGGAGCGCCAATTTCAATGGGTGGGTCTGAAAAGCGAAACTCGCTCTGCTCAAGCTCTGAGAGGGATACTTTGGCCCGCTCGATACTCTGGTGAAGCGGCAAACCCAAGTCGTTCTCAACCACGTGCATAAAGCGGGCAATGCGGTCCGGGAATTGCGCACCACCATAAATGCGCTGCAGTAGTGCTGTCGTTTTTCTTGACTTCAGGAAGGCCAAATGATGCCAGCGTCGCAAGTTGCTATAGAGCGTCCGGGGTATCTCGATGCTACTGCCAAAGGCGTCGCTGTAGCTGGTCCCTTTGCCGAGCTGCGGCGCGACGAGAGAATCGATCATGCAGCCATCAAAGGTATCACCACCAATGCCAACTCCGTCTGTTGCGAGTATTTCGGTCTCGTGTCCGGACCCCAATTTCAACAGGCAAAAGTCACTGGTGCCACCACCAAAGTCGGCAATGAGAACGAGTTCTTCTGATGTTAGTCCGGCCCCATATTTTGCAGCAGCAGCAGTGGGCTCGTGCTCGAGCACAACCTCGGTAAATCCGGCTAGCCGCAAGCCCTCTTTCATGCGAGTGACGGCACGCTCATTGTCTTCCTCGCTAGTGGCTCCCCAGTACTGCACGGGGCGTCCGATGACCGCAGTGCTGCCCAAGTCGATGTCCACCGCGTCCCGCATGCGCAGCAAGTAGGTGGAAACCAGGTTTTCTAAGCTGAAATTCCGCCCCAAGATCGTCGTCTTACTGAACAAGCGACTTGCGAGATGCGACTTGACGCTCTGGATGAATCGGCCATCGCCACCGCTCTCGAGGTAACGGCCGATGGCCATTCCACCAGCGCTGATCTCGGGCGTTGGCTCATCTCCCTGCTCAAAAAAGAGCACCGATCGCCAGGTATCAGCCAGGCTTCCGTCCGGCATGGGAAAGGGCAGCAGTCGGGGTTTTCCTGTGTCCGAAACTACTGCAATTGCACTATTGGTAGTGCCAAAATCGATCCCAACATACTGTGCCATCGGGTTTATCGTATCAGTCCTCTGCTGCTATCGCGACTTCCAGGTTTGCAAAAGATCTCGCAATGCCTCGGGCTCGTTGGCGGGAATTCCTGTGCCTTGCCGGGTCTCTTTGTTGACGCCGTGGCAGGCCTGACAGACCCGAATCTCGCCAGCGCCGAAGGAGAGCCAGTTGCGTTCCCGGACCACACCCTCTTGCTCAGGAGACACCAGTTGCCATGCTAGAGCCCGCCGCGCCGGAACGAAGGCGGCCATGGAACCATCGAGCCCAATCGCTACCGAGCCCGCTGGCCCTGAAGGGTCGATAATCAGGTCGGGGCCGTGAATCGGCCGAGCGAGTGGGCGCCGGCCCCTGCGATTGCTCATGTCGTACGAGCGAACGTAGTCCGCCTGGAAAAACTGGATGTGGCTAACATCGTAGCCTGAGTTCTCGCCAGCCGATGACACTCCGCCGGGTACGGTGAGTCGGAATGGTTGCTGAACGTCATTGCGATCTCGAGCGGTAACGTTGCGCGACACGATGAGTGCCAAATCTTTCTCGGACATCCATGCGCGCAAACTGTCTATGTCAACTCCAACATCTGCGAAGACAGATTGTTCCACATCGGGAACCGAGCCTGTACGCATTGGGGGCCGCGGACGTGGAGCGACTTCCACTGGATCGAGTTCCCACAGCACCCCACTCCAATTGGCGCGGGCGTCCGGTGTCCACCAGGAAACCGTTCTCTCGATTCCGCTGGTCAGTGTTGCTCCCGCTTTAAATCTCTCTCCATCGGCTTCGAGTACCTTGATCCGGAAATCGTAGTTCCAGTTTGGACTTGTCAGAGAACCGTCATTCTTTAACTCACCAGGCTCGTGGGAATGAACAGCCAAAAGGGTGCCATCACTTAGTTTGATGGGGTTTCGGTATCGTCCCTCCGGGTTGTTCTCGTCTGGCTTGGTGAGCGCTATCACGCGCATGTCTTCAGGATTTACTTCTGGGTCTCCCTCCATGCGCACGAGATAGCCCGAGCAACCGGTCGCGAATTCGGGGGCAATGGTGGACAAATACCAAACTGGATCTGTCGCGTCTTGCCGAGTGTGAAATGCTCCACCATCGTCCGGAAGCTGCAAGGTGTTGAGGGCGACAGTGTCCGGTGCTCGCCGCGCGAGAGCAGAGTCGCCACGGATACTCGCTTCCGTGAACGAGCCACCCCACTCTTGTCGTCCGACATGGTTGAGAGTCTCCTCTTCACTGCCATCTTGATTTACTTCCCAGACAAAGAAATGGTTGAAGCGATGAGGTTCTACCGCGCTGTCGTAGTTTGGGTCTTGCTCATTGCGCGGTTCTGGAAAAACCTCTGCGTTGGCCGTTTCCATGGTGGTACTGGCGCTTGCTGATTCATCGGAATGCGTAATGGGCCGGTATGTAGAGACATCGCTGGGAGTATCTCCCTGTTGGTCGCGCTGTAGGTGATCCCACTTGGTAAAAATAATTCGCCCGTGGCTGTCGAGAACGAGGTTGAAGGCGCCGCTGGGAGAGTGCTCGATCAGCGAGAACTTTTCCCCATTTGCTTCCAGGCGATAAATACCAATATTGGTGGGCATTGATTCGTACTCGTCCAAAGGTGGATAGTGGTGCGCTTCTCCATTACGAGGCCTGTCTGAGGTAAACAGAATGGCATCATCTGAGCCATAAATGGGCGATGTATTGTTGTAGTCCCTAGGCTGTCCGGCGACCACTTCCACAACCGCCTTCTCGCCCTTGGCGATACCGCTTACTTCGTAGATTTGCCATCTCGATCGAACCCGACCGTACTGCTTTCCCGGCGCGCCAACTACCATGGAGAAAAGGGCGCGATTTCCATTCCAGTGCACAGTCGGCTCTCGGACAGCAATTGCCTTTGCCCCCTGGGACTCACCAGCATCTCCGAAGCCCGCTTCTCGTGTCAGATTGCGAACCTCTCCGTCCGGGTAGCGAATCATTAGATCGCCGCCGCGGCTCGCGTTGTCGACACCTGGCAAATGGTTATTGAAAGCGCCAACTACGCTTCCCAGACCACCAATGGGAACCTGGGTAACAAAGAGTACTGTTCCCACCTTTCCTGCAAACACTTCGTCTCTAGGTCGGGTTGTCTTGCTCGGAGTTGAGCTTCCACAGCTCAATCCAATAAGGACACAAAGGGACGCAGCTACATAGCGAAGACTCATGCCCTGAGTGTCGGTGCATAGGCTTGGTATTTCAATAATGAATATTGATTCTTCTTGTAGGAAGTGGCCCAGAAATACGTATAGGGCATTCAACTATGGACGGGTATCACTCTGGCTTGTCGCCCGATGCGCAGCTCCAGCGCACGGCACCGATACGCCAGTCGCCCTCACAAGAAGTAGCCGACGCGTTGGGCTCCCATGTTTCGCTAGTCGATAGGGCTTGCGAGAGTTTCGTGTGAGAAGCGGGTTCTTCCTCCGTGTCATCGTCACACAACAATTTCCACTCGATATCGCAAATGACTTCGCTCTCGCAGGAGTTTGTCAGCTTGAAATCAACGCTCAGCTCGTTTTCTCCTAAGGACTGAGAAAAGCTGACACAACGACTGATCTGCTTCTTGGCCTTCTTGCCCTTGCTACCTTTTGCGTGTGCTTCTGAAGGTGAGAACAACTCTGATGATGAAAAACTTGATGTGGTGAACACGAGGATGCACAGCATCCACTGTCCGACGCTGGCAATCTTGCGCATCGAATACTCCTGGAAAAGTTCGCAAGTCGAGCGCAGGCGCTTGCCCGCATACCCTTGGCACTTACCTAAGGCGTCTCGACTCTCTTACTACCATTGACACCGAGTCCCCTGGAAAGTTCCAGAGAAATGCATTTTCTATGGGATCCGCCTGGGAACCACGGGATTTCTCGCCAAACCTTGCAGGTGCAGCAGCCGGTGACTCCAGCGGAGCTTCCGGGCCCCATGCGTAACATGTGGCGTTACAGGTGCGTTCAAACGCCGCCCTAAGTATCGAATTCGCCTACGGGAACATTTGGAATGGTGGTTGCACTGCTTCCACACATCTGCTTGCTTGTTGCGACTCTATCCAGCAAGCGGCGAAGTTCCCGGTACCCAAAAGGAGAAGATATGAAATACAGTATTGCCGTCCTAATTTTAGTTGTGCTCACTAGTCTAAGCGGTTCATCCTATGCTCAGGATTGTTCTGAGTGTAGGGGAGACGAAGTCGCTGCCAAGGCGCTTGAAAGTCATGCCAACAGCCAACTCAGAGTCTGGTCTAGACAGCTTGCGTTGTCTGGTAAGCAGATCTCCGCGGCTTGGGCCATCGTAGAGGCAGGACATGTCGGGATTCTCGAAATCCAAAAATCAAATTCGGACATGAAAATACGGCTAACGAGAGTCAAAGCCGCGCGCGTGAAAATGCACAAAGAACTATTCAGGCTACTAACCGCCAGTCAGAAAAAGGATTTCGCTGGATTGCGCCCACCTCACGATATAAGTAGGAATCACAGTCATACAACCAATAGAAGGAAACGCAGAGGGAGGAATGAATCCAGTGACCGGATTTATACCGAGGATGGCTTGAAGCGAAGACTAAGCGCAGTGATCAAGAAGTGGTCAAGAGAAGTGCCTCTATCAAGCACGGATATTTCAACAATTTGGACAGTTTTAGAGAAGGCCAACAAAGCGATTCTTGAAGCGCAAAAATCAGTTTCGGACACTAAGAAACGACAACAGGAAATCACAGTCATTCTTGCAGGCGTGCACAAGAAGGTACTTTCCACTTTGAGTGAGGAGAAGAAGAAAAAGTACCTCGAACGAGGTTACTTCTATTAGGAAGCGGCCTTGCTAGCCCCACAACGTAATATCGCCAACTGCGAAGCTGGCCGCACAACGCAAAAAGGCCGGCAAAACTGCCGACCTTTTAAACGTTCTGTTCTAAAAATTAGACGGGGCGAACGTTCTCAGCGCGTGGTCCTTTAGGGCCTTGTCCTTCGGTGAAAGACACTCGCTGACCTTCTTGGAGATCGTCGTAACGAACGCCATCGAGGTTTGACATGTGGAAAAACAGATCGTCGCCTGCGCCAGTGTCGATGAATCCAAATCCCTTGTCGGTGAGTCGCTTGATTGTACCTTCTGCCATTTTCTCTTACTCCGTAGTATTTCGTCTGCGTGGCCGCTTCAAACCGTCAACCATTCGGGCTATCACCGCACCTCTTGTAGACCTAATAATCTCATAGTTTGGCCACCTACTGTCCAGTACCAATGATGGATATCGAAATAAATCGGATCCCCCTACATGGAATTCTATAGTTTCGACAACTTAGACTAGCGTTTCCCGCCAACTCCCATGGGGACTTCATAAATCTTCCCCATCAGATCCATCACATACAGAGATTGTGCATCCCAACCACCAACGCCTGAACCGAAATTCAAGGCGGCAATAAACACAAAACTAAACTTCCCGTTAGACAGATCTAGAGCAATATCAACCTGCTTATCAGGTGTAACTCGCCAAACGATACCGGTCATTTCAACAACATATAGATTGCCGCATTCGTCCACCGTCATGCCGTCGAGAATCTCAATTTTGGGCAATACTACGAAAGTTTGACCGCCACCTTCGGGGACACCTTCTTCGTCCAATGGCATGGAAAACACCGTGCCGCCCTCTGTATTGTAGTAGAGAGTTCGGTAGTCCGGGCTGAAGGTAACGCCATCGAGGCTCGGTCCGCCGTTCACGATATGAGTATTGAAGCCCGTGTCTGGGTTAATTCGGTACAGGATGCCATCTTCACTGGTCAGGTAGACCCAACCGTTGGGATGTATCGCAACTCCGTTGGGCTCAGTGATATTGCCCAGGATTACCGAACTCACGCCATCGGGCTTTATCCGCAGTAAAGAGCCAGAATCGGGCTCTGCTACGACTAGGTCACCACCTTCCAGAAATCGAATGCCCCGTCCCCAACTCGAAACGTTCGGCAGAACGACTGTCCGAGTCCCATTTTTGGAGATTTTGTGCAGTGCCTTATCGTCCAGAGAAACTCCCCAAAGGTTGCCCTCACCATCGAAGGTAAAGTCCTCACTCGCCTTCCATGGCAATGCCGTTTCTGTTGCGGGCAGTCCGGGTAGATTGGCACAGTCTGCCCGGACGATTGCGGCGTCTGGCTCCATCACGACAACACCACTGTCCACCATGTCGCCCGTTTTTGTGCCTCCTTTGGGGCGATCTTCTCCGCCGCTGCAAGCACTGGCGAGGGAAAGTAGCGACGCTACAAATACGGAAGAGAGCAGGCTGCGCGAAACGGAGATAGAAGTCATAATTAGGATAGCCTCGAAAGAAACGAGTCT
>JAESTW010000328.1 GCA_016763395.1 Kofleriaceae bacterium | reverse complement strand
TCGCCCGACTCTCGAGCGTTTGGTGAAAGACCTCTGCATTCTAGGTGATGTCCGAGCGCAGATTCGTCTACACAGAAGTCTTCGTAGCTGGCTCGTGGCGCACCTTGCGATCACCGGCATGTTGGTAGTCTTCCTAGTTGGGCACATCGCCGCCATGCTCATGGTGATTCTCTAATACTTACTCTCATTGTTCATAGTGAGGACAGCAGGGGGAAAAGGGCGCAGCGTAACGATCCGCTATGATTTGGAGTGGCTCTTGACAGTACAGAGCCCTGCCGCTACGGAAGCAGCCGAATCTCGCACACAGAGTTCCATTCGCGGTGACTTCTGAGAAAGCCCTCCAGGATCATGGGGCTCGTGTGCTTTGCGTCCAACGCCATCACGCGCCTCACGCCGGCCATCGGCAGAGCTGCTTGATACGCAGCGACTACGAACATGGAACAGAACATCGATTCACTGTGCTCCCCGGTCCACCACCCTGTTGTCGTTGGACCGTTGGCCTCTGTTCTCGAGCGGGAGTACCGTTGCGCGCGCGCCTGGGCCTTGCTGCCAAACGCACTTAGACTCATCACAGAGCGAACCGCTTTCTTCATGCCATATCGGATTCCTGGGTCGTTATCTTGCGGCCCCACATCCGCTCCCCATAGCTCGGCTATGCGACCAGCAGCGTGAGCTCCCGGCATCGCTGTATCCTGCACATCATGCTCGTGGCCATTCCAAGCGCCCCTGACTGGGTAGGACACCGTTATCGCGGCTGGGCGGAATACGTGCATGACCGACAGATTGTTTTTAAGAAAATTACTAAGTGAGTCGTTGATCATCCCCGTGCTCACGCCATGTGTAATGCCTACCTGCCCACGCTGCGAATCACAGGAGGTTACGATGACTGAATGGTTGGCACTGGCGCGGGCGTTGTCTCCGCGGGAGTAGGCCGCTGCTGCGGTGGCGCGAGGCAGGAACGTTGCGGTCTTTAGGGCCTTCACTGCCGCCTGCGCGCGGCCAACACCGTTATATCCGTAGCAAATAATTACGTCGCCCGGTTCCAGGATCCCGGCCAGCCTCTGTTCCTCTTGCTCAAAGCGGTTCTCTTGCCCCCACGCCGCCGCCGCTTTCTTGTTGGGGTTGGTATCGCTGCCAAACCACCAGCTCGACGGGAGGGCAGCATAATCCCTATATTTGGCCAGTTTTACCGGTGCTGCGCTGAAGTAGCGGTTGTCTTGATTTGCAGCAGGGTCCCTGGCGGCCAAGAAACTGTCAAACCATCTGACGACGTCGTCGGCCCTTTCGTCCAGAAGCTGCCGCATTCGGGTTCCTTGCCCGAAGTAGGCGGCATACGACTCGGCAAACCATTCGCTGGCGCACGAGAACTGATAATTGGATACCCGGTTCTCGTAGGCCGCTTGGGAGCACGAGTTCCACTCATTGTAGTTGGCCATATAATGAAAGCGGCGGTCACCAATGCAGCAATCGGTGCTGGAATCGCCGTCGAGCCATGGCTCCATAATGGCCACATCCAGCGTGTTCATGATGTTCAAAATCGTCTGCATGAACCCGGCATTGGCCGGCGTACGGAGAAACTTGCTGTTGTTAAGTGGTCCGTTTCTCGCCGCTCTCCAGGCCTTCTGATACGCCTTCCCAGCCACAGCGGAACGCGAGTCCAACCTAGCAATCACTCGCCGCTCTTGGAAGATCGACTTCGCCAAGCTCCAATCGCCCTGCGTTCCGTTTGGGTGAAACTCTAGGAACATATCGCAGAGCAGATGTTCTGCTGTCCTATACTTGACCCAACTTCCGCACACGGCCGTGTGCCCTTGTCGGTCGCTGAGTTTAAGGAGAGCGTCAATGCTATGGCCAAACTCGTGACGCACAATCCATCGGTACAACTCGTCGCTTCCCGCGTCCCCACGTCGGTCCGCGGGCGAACGAAACCAGTACGAGGACGTGCTCGGGGCCTTCTTGTAATTCATAAGACCACCCCTCAAGTACGTAGTGTCGGCGCTCCCTTTGGACATTGTCCGAAACGAACGGTTCGCTTTGAGCGGAACTCGGATGTTGATTTCCTTTTGGCGTTTATCGTAGAGGCTCGCAAATTCCCCTTTCGCCTTATCGCGAACGATCGCCTCGAGCTCCGTTTGACCGAGGAGATGTTCGACGGGGAGCGCCTCCAAGACCTCTATCGCAATGTCTTTGAGGGGCCCCATGAGGACGTTGCCACCTTTGCTGAATAGCTCATCCGAAATCGCCCCCTGCGCGTCGGTGCAAATCCCGAAGTCCCGTGCGTTCGCGTTAGATATTGGCACTATCTTGCTCCTTCGTGCGCGGATGCTGGCACTATCCTCGACGGCAGGGAAAACTCTCGGCCATCCCAAGGCTCTTGAATGCTTGTCTGTAACGTCTCTGTATCTTCGCTATCCATAACCACCACTACAATAATTGGTGGGGGAAGTTGCATGCGATGTGTCATTAATCCATTTTCATCCCGATTCAGATCCTCTGCAGTCACGATGTGTCGTGGAATTGGCTGCAATGGAACGATCTTCTGATTCCTAGCTATCAACGAGAACTGCATCGGCGAAGGCAACTGCGCTCGCAAGTGCCCCTACGGCAATATCTCGATGATGCCCCTTCCCGAGAAGGACCAGAAAGACGGCATCACCAAGAAGGCCATTAAGTGCGACCTCTGCCGTGGCCACCAATACTCCAACTGCGTGCACGAGTGCCCTCGAGGGGCCATTTTGCGGGTCGATCCTCTGCGCTACTTCGACGAACTCTCCATGGTTATGTCGTCCGAGCAGCAGGCGCACTTGCGCAACAAAGAAGCTGCCTCGCCCGATGAGAGCAAGCAGCGCATCAAGCCGCGTTCCACGGCGTTTGTTGTCCTTTCCCTGCTTGTTGGCTTGCTTGGCCTCGGCGGCATCATCGGGCTCTTCTTCCAAGAGACCGGGCCACATACCGGCGGCACTCCACTCGGGTTGGCCTATGGCATCGCCTCAGCCCTCATGGTTGCCATGGCGCTCTTCTACGGAGCGCGAAAGAAAATGCGCCGCGTCGGCTTGGGGCCACTCGAATGGTGGACACAATTCCACATGGTCATCGGAGTGCTGGGCTTTGTGGCAGCGCTGGCTCATGCCGGCTTTCAAATCACGAGTGTTCTCACCGCTCTCTTGCTCCTGCTCTTCGGTCTCGAAGTCATCACGGGAGTCTTGGGGCAGTACATCTACATGACGGTTCCGTCCAAGCTCACTCGGCTTGAGAAGGACGGCCAGGCCAAGCTCATCGAGGATTTGCTCGAAGAGGACATCGGGCTGAGCGCTTCGATCGACGAACTCATGGGCTCGCTTCCCGCCAAGCTGCAGGCGGTGGCTCAGTCGGTGCATTCAACGGCACTAGGCTTTGGGCCGCGCATCTCAAAGTCCTACGATCGCGACGCTCTTCTCATGCAGGTTACCAAGAAGGTCAATCTCGATGGTGCGGACGCGCGCAGTCGCCCGACTCTCGAGCGTTTGGTGAAAGACCTCTGCATTCTAGGTGATGTCCGAGCGCAGATTCGTCTACACAGAAGTCTTCGTAGCTGGCTCGTGGCGCACCTTGCGATCACCGGCATGTTGGTAGT
>JAESTW010000327.1 GCA_016763395.1 Kofleriaceae bacterium | reverse complement strand
GGATTCGGCGCAGACTCTCTGTGTGAAGAGCCACCTGCCGTTAGCAGCTCGGCGAATACGAAACTCGGGTGCAAGGGGGTCGTAGTACTCGTGGGTGCCACTGCGGCTATCGATGAATTTCGGATCGATAGGGGCTTTGTCCGTTTCAATATAACGGTCGTCCGCATCTAGGAATTCGAGCATTCGCTCTGCCAAATCGGGGGCCTCGGACGAGGGGCTGTCTAGTCCGGAAGTGTCAAAACACAGTGCCGCTTTGCGAGCGTCCTTTTTGGCCCAGTAGAGTATTTGCAAGTAGGCCTGCCGCGGCGTGTGGCATGTGCCGAGCACTTCTGTCTCAACATATGGGAGCACGGAGATGCTCGGCTTTGCGCCCTCCTCTTGTGCGATCGCTCGCCCACCCGACACCAATAATAGTAAGGGAAGCAAAAACGCGAGCAAGATAGCGGGAGCGCGAACTTTCATGTGGCTACGGTAATGAAAGATCAGTATAGGTTGCAAGCCGCTACCTGCTTTTGGCGACACCGACTTGACAGGAGCGCCCACCCGCGTGAAATTCACTGGTATGCAAAGCGAGATGCTCGAAACATTGTGCTGTCCAGAGAGTCATGGGGAACTTGTGTACGTACCAGCTGGTGTTGTGGGCGACAAAGAGCTGCTGTACTGCGCGCAATCGAGCCGGACTTATCCCATTGATAACGGGCTGCCGGTATTGCTCGCTGATGAGGCAACTCTCTTGGACAAAGAGCAGTGCGCCGCAATCGACAAAAAAGTCGCTGAACTCGCCAGAAAATAGCGAAGAGAAGCGTTCTACTCCATATTGGTCGAGATCTTCTCGGCTAGAATTGCCGCTTTGGGATGGTCAATTTCACTGGTTTTCCAGCCGACCCCCAGGCCGCTATCGCCCACTTTGGGAATGATGTGGAAGTGAACGTGGAAGACTGCTTGGTGTGCGCCAAAGCCGTTGTTTTGCAAAATATTGTACTCAGTACAGCCTGTTGCTGCCATGACCGCGCGGGCAATGCGAGGTAACACACGCCCCACGGCTGCAGCCGATTCCTCACTGAGCTTGTCCAGAGTCGCCGCTGGTTCCTTTGGAATCACCAGTGTATGGCCTTCGCTAAGCGGGTTTACGTCCAAAAAGGCAAGTACCAAATCATCCTCGTATACTTTGTGTGAGGGGATATCGCCGGCGATGATCTTGGAAAAGACTGTGGTCATGCGCAGAGCATAGCGCGTTTCACAACTTCAGCACTATGGCGGCGCGCGACTTGTTGGTATGACGCCGGTATGGCTGGAAGTGGAAATGGCGCAGTATTCATGGCTCTGGTGGGCAATGCGATTTTGACTGTGCTCAAAGTCGTTGCGTTTGTCATCAGTGGTTCCGGGGCGATGATGAGTGAGGCCGTACACTCAGCGGCGGACACGGCGAACCAAGGCCTGCTCTTCATGGGCATGCGTAAAAGTCTGAAGCCGGCGGACAGTCGTTTTCACTATGGATACGGGGCGGATCGCTATGTCTTTGCACTGATGAGCGCAATGGGCATTTTCATCTTGGGCTGTGGCGTCACGGTGTATCACGGCGTTCACTCGCTCATGCATCCGCCGGAGCTTTCGATCAGCTGGATTATCTTCGCTGTATTGGGCGCTGCGGTTTTGGTGGATGGGTACGTGTTCCTGGCCGCGATTAAAGAGGTGAATTCGGGACGAGGCAAAAAGTCCTTTTCTAAATTTATCCGGACAAGCACTGACCCAACACTGATTGCGGTGCTGTTCGAGGATTTCGTGGCAACCTTGGGCGCCATTATCGCCGCAATTGGAATTGCGCTCGCCCACTACACGGGGAACCCGGTCTATGACTCGGCGACATTGATCATTATTGGCGCGATGCTCGGAGTCATGGCGATTTGGCTCGGCTGGCGAAATCGCGAACTTATCTTAGGACCTGCCATCCCCGAAGATGTCCAGGAAGAAGTGCTTGCTTTTCTCTTGGAGCAACCTTCAATAGAGGCCGTGCGCCAGTTTCGCACCCGAGTTGTCGCAGCGGATACCTTCCGAATTGCCGCGGAGATTGACTACGACGGCATATATCTCGGACGCAAGCATGGCGATTGGCTACGTGAGCAAGCCAAGGATATCGACAGTGACGAGGGCTGGAATGAGCTTGCCGGACTCTTCGGTGAGAAGCTAATGGACGAACTTGGCGTAGAAGTCGATGATGTCGAAGCTAAACTCGTAGCTAAGTTTCCCGAGATTCGGCACATCGACATGGAAGCCGACTGACCCAAAAGATAACGATATGAGCGAAAATATTCTTTTTTCTGACAGAGATGTCGAGTTTCTCCTCTACGAAGTTCTCGGGCTCGACAAGTTGTGTCAATACCCGGGCTTCTCCGAACACTCTCGCGAGTCCTTCGACATGCTCTTGTCCGGAACGCGGCGCTTTGCTCGGCAAAAACTCCTGGCGAGCCACAGTATCATCGACCAAGATCCTCCGTACCTAAAAAATGGCAAGGTCATCGTTCCGGCGCTCATGACTGAGATGGTTAAGGCTATCATCGACATGGATTTTATAGCTGCCTCTCGGCCAGAGTCAGTTGGTGGAATCGACTTGCCAATAAGTGTGTACACGATGGCAACCTGCTACTTGATGGCGGCCAATTGCAGTGCCAGCGGGTACACGGGGCTAACCTTGGGAGCCGCGCACCTGATTGAGAAATTCGGCACTGAAGAGCTGCGAGAGCGCTACATGAAGCCGATGTACGAAGGTCGCTGGCTGGGAACCATGGCCCTCACAGAACCGCATGCAGGGTCGAGCCTGGGAGATATTCGTACCAGCGCAAAACTGCAAGATGCCGGACACTACTTGATTGCCGGAAGCAAGATATTTATCTCCGGCGGCGATCATGATATTTGTGAAAATATTGTACACATGGTTCTCGGACGAATCGACGGAGCGCCCGAAGGAAGTGCTGGTGTATCACTTTTCGTAGTCCCGAAACTTCGCATGGACGAAGGAGCACTTGTGGACAACGATGTCAGCGTTGCTGGCCTGATCCACAAAATTGGCTGGAAGGGCATGCCTAGCTTGGCGATGAACTACGGCGATGAGGGAGCGTGCCATGGCTATTTGATTGGTCCTGCAGGGCGCGGTCTATATTGCATGTTCCAGATGATGAACGAGGCGCGTATTATGGTTGGCGCCAACGGAGTATCGACCGCCGCTGTGGCCTATCAGGAATCGTTGAACTACGCCAAGGAACGGCCACAGGGCAGGGCCCTTGGGAGCAAAGGAGGACCTCAAATCAACATTGTTGAGCACGCGGACGTGCGCCGGATGCTGCTACGCCAAAAAGCAATCGTAGAAGGCGGTCTGTCGGTTGTGATTGCGACTGCGAAGTATTCTGATATCGCCGCCAAGTCAGAAGACGAGGGCGAGCGCGCACACGCACAGTTACTTCTCGACTTGCTAACGCCTATCGCCAAGTCCTTCCCGGCAGAAAAAGGCTATGAGTCCAATACTCTCGCTCTTCAAATTCACGGAGGGTACGGCTACTCTTCGGAGTACAAACCCGAGTGTTGGCTGCGCGAGCAGAAGTTAAACAGTATCCACGAAGGTACAACAGGCATCCAGAGTCTGGATTTGCTCGGACGAAAAGTCATGTCCCAAGGCGGCACGGCGATGATGGCCCTTGCCGAAATCGTGCAGGGAGCAATCAAGCGCTCGGCTGCCTGCGGGCACACCTCGTGGGCGACAGAACTCGGACAGGCAATGCAAACGGTCGGTAAGACAACGCAAGCTCTCGGCGTATTGGGCATGTCCGGCGATCCAGCGGCGATGCTCCGCCACAGCGTTGACTACTTAGACATGTTCTCAACACTCACTGTCGCTTGGCAATTGCTAGAGCGTGCCAGTGTGGCCAAAGAGGCGCTGGACGGCGGGTCGGACGAGAAAGCTTTCTACGAGGGCAAGATTCACACCGCGGAATACTGGTTCGCCAGCGAAGTACCGAGAATCAGCCTATTGGCAGCGATTTGCCAGAAGAACGATAGCTCCTATACATCCATGGATGTTGAATCCTTCTGAGCTGTATCGCCGCGTTAGAGGCAACGTTTGCCACAGCCCGTTTTCGATACACCGGGCGAATGAGGCGTGTTAGGGTGGGGGGATGCACGGGTACCGCAACTCTCTCTTGTCAATTGCACTCGGAGTAGCCGTACTCGCAGCAGCGGTACTCGCAGCCTGTGATGACAATAGCCCTGCGGCATTGAGTGACGCAATGCAGGCCAAAACTGATGCAGAGCCATCATCGGATGCGCGCGCACCTTGCCAGGGGAATGACTGTCCGGTCACACCTGTATTCGTAAACTTCTGGGGTGGGCGAGGTACTCAGCCCGGACAGTTTATCGAGCCGAGCAGTGTGGAACTTGATAGCCTCGGCCAAGTCATCGTCGCCGGACATGAAAATCGCATCCAGCGTTTCACTCGCGAGGGCGTGCTCATTGACATTTTTGGTGTCGCCGGAGTTGATGATGGTGAATTCAATCATCCTCATGGGCTGGCAGTGGACCGAGACCGAGGCGATTTGCTCTACGTAGGCGATCAAGAGAACCACCGACTGCAGGTCTTCACCCCGCAAGGTGGCTTCTTGCGCCAGTGGGGCGACATCAAGTTTCAACACATTCACGACGTCGGTATCGATAGAGCGAGCGGTGATATATTTGTTGGCGATCTGGAGCTTCACACTGTGAGAAAATTCAGTGCCACCGGAATGCTACTTGGCGAGTTTGGTGGTTTTGGCAGCGGCCCGGGAAAGTTCAACGAGGTGTGGGGAATCTCTACGGACAGCAATGGATTTGTTTACGTCGCGGACACCAAGAATCGCCGTGTGCAGAAACTGACGAGTGATGGCGAGTACGTAAAAGAGTGGTCCACCTACGGAGGCGTTGAGTTTCTCAAGCCCACTGGCGTATACGTCGACAAAGACGACACCATTTACGTTTGCGATTCTCTATCCCAAATCGTCGCGCTCTTTGACACCGAGGGAACACTGCTTACTGTTTGGGATTTGCAGCAAATCTACGGGAGTCGATCGGAGCCGGAAGACATTGTCATCGATGCAGCTGGTGAGCACATCTACATCGCAGAAGTCTTCGAACACCGCGTATTGCACCTGAAAATGCCGTAGCAGACAATTACACTAACCGCGGCTGCGACCTTCAAAGAACTCTGGAGCGACAGTAAGCTTGTCCGGGAGACGCTCGCGGCGTGTTGCCACCGCTTCAGACTGCTGCGAGAAGCGCATCGGAGCATTCTCCGGCAGCTCGAGATTCGAAGGCATGTACAAGGTAGCGCAGCCAGGGCCGCCGCCAGCCTTGCCAAAGAGTTCAAAGAGCGGCACTCGGTAGCAGCTGAGCCCCTGTGCTTCGATGTCGGCCTGGTACTTGTCCGATACTTTGTCCGGCACAAGAACGCCATCCAATACTTGGCGAGAATTGCCCGCATATTGTTCGACAGCGTCGTCTTTCCCGATAGTGAGAATTTGCTGCGCTCCGAGCGTTTCACACACCTGGCTTGAACCTTCGCCCCAAAGACCACCAGCATAGTGTGCCAAGAGCCCTTTGCCCTCCGAATTGCGCAACCCGTAGTGAACCGTGTCGCCGTGAAAATGAGGGTAGATAAGCTCAGCGTAGATACGCGCGCTTTCGGGGATACCAATGGTGTCTGCGGCAAATGTGACGCCAGCCAGCGTAGAGCGTCCACTCTTGGGAGTCGTCGCCTCATCATAGTGTCCGGAAACCGCGTAGGTGAGCACGACTTTGTCACCAACCACGGTGATGTCCGCCATGCCTTCCCAGCGGTGTGGGTTTTCAGTGACCGAGAGAGTGTAGCCGCCGGACTTTGCGATGGCCTCCAGCAGATCGGTATAGTAACTCGTCTCCAGAACTCGGTGCGGCAACATGTGTTGCATAACCGCCGAGATCTTTTTGCCCGATATATGCACCCAAGGGCCATTGGCGGTGAAGACTCGTCCGGTCTGCACCTCGGAGATGTTGCCCAGCGCTACTTTGGAGTCATCAGCGTATATTTGACCATCACCATCGACGCGCAACGAACTCGCATCGAGGTACTTCTCGTCACACTCCTCGAAGGCAAAGAGTGCATCGCCGCCACACTTGACAATGGTCTCGCAGATACGGCGCCACTCATCGAATGCCCGCTTGGGAGAATACTCAAGATGAGCGACTTCGCTCTTGTAGTTGGCGCCCGCCTTGTTGAGAGTTGCTGGTACCGGTGGCCGGGTGATGAGCAGAGAGCCATAGACCGTGGGCAGTGGGGACTGGATTGATGAGGATTCGGACATAGTAAGAATTTTTCTATTGCTCGGCGCCTGGGCGGGTCGGTGTATAGCGTTTGGTTATGTCGACAACGAGGTCAACCCATCGATCGGTGGAATTTAGAGAGGGAACCAGGGTGATTTCATCCCCACCGCATTCTTCCCACTGCTCTTTGGCGCGAATCCCGATTTCTTCGATTGTTTCTAGGCAGTCAGCGACAAAGGCTGGCGAGTAGACAAGTAGCTTCTTCACACCTTGCTCCGCCAATTCGGGAATGACGACATCGGTATAGGGCTTGATCCAAGGCGTGCGCCCCATACGAGACTGGAAGGCAACCGACCAGCTTCCGTCCTCTAGTCCGAGAGAACTCGCAATGTCGCGAGCCGTTTGGTAGCTCTGGGCGCGGTAACAACCATGGTTTTTGTCCGATATTTTGCTGCAACAGCTATCACTCGCGAGGCAATGAGAACCGCTAGGGTCACTTTTTCGCATATGTCTCTCGGGCAATCCGTGAAAGGAGAACAGCACGTGGTCTGGGGATTTTTCTTTGAGTAAATCTCGGCCCATATCGGCAAAGGCTTCGATGAATTCAGGCTCGTTGTAGAAGGCTGGTACCACATGGAACATAGGAACAATCCAGCGCTTCTTCGCTTCTGCGTACACCTTCTCAACGGTGGAACCAGTCGATGACGAAGCCGCTTGGGGATAGAGTGCGAAGACGACAATCTCATCGCAGCCAGCAGCTTGCAGCCGGTCAAGCGCGTCCGGGATCCTCGGATTTCCGTAGCGCATCGCCAGCTCGACCGTGTACGAATCACCGAGTTTCGCCGCGACTTTGTCACGCAAATCCATGCTGTGAGTGAGCAGCGGAGAGCCTTCTTCGGTCCAGATGTTTTGGTAGAGCTTGGCCGATTTGCTCGATCGAAAGGGCAAGATCACTCCTTCGAGCAAGAGCTTTCGCCCGACCGGATTGATGTCCAAGACCCGAGGGTCGCTGAGGAATTCTCTCAGGTATTTTCGCACCGCTGAAGAAGTGGGAGCATCAGGAGTACCAAGATTGACAAGTAGGAGACCACGCATTGTCGGTGGCCGCATCATAGACAATGATTGCTACTAGCGCTTGTTCACTGGCGAGCAATTTATCGTGCAAATCCGCCCACAACACGCTTCGCTCTGTATCTCACGGACTTGAGGACGTTTCTACGCGCCATTTATTGTCACATTGAGGTTAGACACCCTGATGTAGACGCTCTGAATCCACAGGTTTCCGCCCAAGGCCAATACATAGACGGCCCTACTATTGGTTGTTCATAACCAGTGTAGACGATCTGAGCGACACAAAATTCAAACTTGTTTGTGGCCAACGGGGGATTCGGACAGAGCCGTATCCCTTGAGTAAAACTCCGGTTATACCGAACAGGGAGCGTCCTAGTTTTATTGAGGTCGGCCTTTCACCATCGTCATTCCGCTGACATACTGTCCTAACATGAAGCGACTGTATCGAAGTGGACTCCTGGTTATCGCGGCACTCTTGGCACCTGGGACTGCCGCCGC
>JAESTW010000326.1 GCA_016763395.1 Kofleriaceae bacterium | reverse complement strand
GGGTTTTGGTTGGTGGGTTGCTCAGGGGAGGGTTTTGGTTGGTGGGTTGCTCAGGGGAGGGGCTGGTGGGGGTTGATTGGGGGCTTTGATCGTGATTCATTGGCGGGATGACTGATATGGCTGGTGAATCTTTGCAGAGGAAAATTCGGGTTGCTGTTGTTGGGGCGACGGGGGTTGCGGGGCAGGAGTTTTTGACTGCGCTGCTGGGGCATCCTTTTTTTGAGGTGGGGGCTTTGGCGGCTTCTGAGAGGTCGGCTGGTAAGTCTTATGTGGATGCCATTCGTACGGAGTCGGGGGCTGTTTCTTGGTATGGCGGTGGGCTTTTACCTAGGTGTTACTCTGAGATGATTGTGTTGGATGCGGCGGAGCTTGATGCGTCGCAGTTTGACTTGGTCTTTAGTGCGGTTGATGCTGGTCCGGCGCGGATTCTGGAAGCGCAGTACGCGGCACATACTCCGGTGATTTCGACAGCCTCGGCGTATCGCTACGAAGACGATGTGCCGCTCTTGTTGCCGGGAATCAATAGTGAGCACGTTGATATGCTACGGCGACAGTCTGAAAACCGTGGCTGGAAGGGTTTCATTGCGCCCAATCCAAACTGCACAACAGTGGGGTTGGCAATTGCGTTGGCTCCTTTGCACAAAGCCTTTGGCCTCGAGTGGGTTCATATGGTGTCGATGCAAGCGGTCAATGGAGCCGGGCGCTCACCTGGAGTTATCGCCCTTGATGTCATCGACAACATCATCCCGTACATTCCCAAGGAAGAAGAGAAGGTCGCCGCTGAGACTCTAAAACTGCTCGGACATATGGAAGGCAATCGAGTGGTGCCAGCATCGTTCGACATCTCTGCAACCTGTACTCGGGTCGCGGTGCTGGAGGGGCACACGGAAGTTGTGCATCTGAAACTGTCGAAGGCGGCAAGTGCCGAGGACATTGCTGCCGCTTGGAGCGAGCAGGGACGAGAGTTTCTCAGCGCTGGATACCCGAGCGCTCCCGAGTCGCTCATTTATTTGCACCAAGATCCCTTTCGCCCACAAGTTCGACTCGACCGAGACATGGGAGGCGGCATGACAACAGTGATTGGGCGGCTCAGACCCGACGCAAACATTGAAAATGGTTGGAAATTCGTCCTAGTTTCCCACAATACGCAAATGGGGGCGGCCAAAGGCTGCGTACTAATGGGAGAACATCTGTGCGCACAAGGGCTCATTTAATAGTCTCTGTTAGCAGTCATATGGCGAGACTGGATATATTGTGGCTGAGTTAGCTCACCCTGAGTTGACCCGAGCTACGACTATGTGGAGAATGCCAGCGATGCGACGAACACCCCTAACAGCAGCACTAATGTTTCTAGCCCTCGTGGGTTGCCAATACGATTCAGACTTCTCCGAAGAAGATTTGGGCAGCGTGGAGTTGGCCAGTATCGGAGGCTCGAGCGCCAATGGCGAAGCGCACTACGATGCTGTCGCTGCGATTACGATATCGCGCCCAAAGCGAAATAGTATGAGCCGGGAAGACGTACGTTGTACTGGCGTGCTGGTAGAGGAGCGAACTGTACTAACGTCTGCCAGCTGTCTCTCGCGAAATGTCGAGGCAGAGATCGACCCACAACGGCCGGACACAGAGCAGTACCTCGATGCAGCGTCTGTGTACGTACAATTCGGATCCAGTGTCTCGGGAACAATGGAATACGCTCTTGATAGTACCTTCGACCAAGGTCCCAACACGCACAAAGGCGTGACGCTGCACCGCTACTACGAATTTGATGGTGGTGGGCTCAACGATATTGCGCTGCTGAGACTGGCAGAGTCCCCTGGCATAACCCCTGCTACGGTTCACAAAGAAGACTTGGACAAAGCAACGCTAGAGAGTATGAGCACTCCACTAGAACTGGTGGGTTACGGCAAAGATGATGACAATGGCGATACGGCGGTTTTTACTGTTCGTACTGTAGTTGCCCCTGTGATAACGAAGGTCAACTTCTCGGACATCGCTGCCGGTGACGCTCTAGTAAACACATGTCATGCAGACCGTGGCGGCCCGGGTTTCTTGGACTTTAACGGATCTGTTGAAGTGGTTTCGGTTACTGGCTCAGTCAATGATAACGATCAGTGCGACAAAATTGTCAACCGCCAGCGTGTCGACCGATATGCTGCGCAATTCCTCATCCCTTACATCGCTCGCTTTGAAGAGCCATGCATGGGGGCAGATTGTGATGATTGCGACTACGACGGTTTCTGCGAAGAAGCGTGTCCGACTCGAGACTTTGATTGTGAATTGGGTGCGTTTGCGGGCGATGCTTGCGAGAGCAATGGCGAATGCGAACAAGGTGGTCACTGTATCGAGGCTACCGATGATCCTACTAACACGTACTGCGCAATCCCTTGCGACACTGACGATGTTTCAGGCTGTCCGGCAAGTATGGTTTGCAGTCCCACTGATCCCGATGGCGACGATCCTACCACTGGCGAGTGTATCTACGATGGTATCTCACCTGGTTCTCAGGGAGCCGGTTGCACAACTCCTGGTGACTGCCGATCAGGATTTTGTGAGTCACTCTTTTGTGCCAACCCATGTGACATTGCCGACGCCAATGCCTGTGACGCAGCAGGTGGTTTTCTTTGTCTGCCCGCCAGCACCGATGGTGCAGTCAACGTTTGTCGTTTAGATGTCGACACCAACGGCGGTGGCTTTTGCGGTGTCTCTGCCGCGTCCTGGGCAGGCGCTTCTGGCTCAGGAACCCGTACAACCTTTCTCAGTTGTCTCGGATTGCTGTTCTTAGTTGGATTGTTCAGACGGCGCCGACAAGCCTGAAGACAATCGTCAATAGCCTAATGGTATCGCAACGTTAGCATGCGATACGAAAGCCCAACGAACGAAAGCTTCGCTGGGCTTTGTTGTGTCAGGTGGGCAGCCAATTCATATACTTGGTGAAGGCTGATTCCTGGCGTATGATCTCTTGGATGAGCGAAGATCCCAAAGGCGGGTGGCGTGACGCCAACACGACGTTAACTTCTGTTACCCAGTTGAGCACGGCCACCGTGAAGAGCAGTGATCCGACTGCATGTATTGTTCATGTCTCGGAGAACTCTTCCTCTACTCGGACTCGTGTGCTCGATCGCGATGAACTCACCGTCGGACGGGGACAAGATTGCTCACTCGTTATTCCCTGCAGTCATGTATCCCGGGTGCATGTCCGAATTTGCAAAGAGGGGGATTCTTGGCATGTCTATGACAACGGCAGCGTCAACGGAATTCTCATCAATGGCACGAAACGCGATTTTGCCGAGCTCAGCTTCGGCGACCGAATCGATCTTGGACGTGGAGAGCTGTTGCTGTATCGCCCCTACGATTCCGATTATCAGCGGGTGCTGGAAGCGCAGAAGCTAGAGTCCTTGGGGCGCTTGGCGTCCGGCATTGCCCACGACTTTAACAACGTGCTGATGGCGATTGTCGGTGCTGCGACTTGCCTGTCCGAAGACGTACGTTCTGGTGATTTGAGTGAGGTCGACGCGACTGTCGATGACATTATGACAGCCTCGGACAGGGGCGCTGATTTAGCTCGTCAACTGCTTAGTTTCTCGCGCCGGGGCAAGTATGCCAACGATCTCATCGGTGTGTCCGACGTCGTATTGGAAGTTACTCGTTTGGTCGAGCGTACTTTCGATCAGAAAATTGCGGTCACCACGAGTATGAATTCCTCGGCAGCGGTGATCGCCAATCGCAGTCAGCTCACTCAGGTGCTAATGAACCTGTGTATTAACGCTCGAGATGCGATGCCACACGGTGGTGAATTGCACGTTAGCGTCCGAGATGCGCAACAAGAAGAGAGCAACCTCTTTGTGCAAACTGTCTGTATCGAGGTAAAGGACACGGGAATTGGAATGACGCCGGAGGTTCGAGAGCGGATCTTTGAACCCTTCTTCTCGACCAAAGGCGAGGGCCGAGGTACTGGGCTTGGCATGTCTACGACCTACGGCATCGTCAAAGCTTGTGGTGGCAGCCTGGATATCAAAAGCGAACTTGGTGTCGGCACATCGATTTTGGTCTATTTACCGGCTCAGAGTATGCCCGCTGTCCCTACGCCTGTACAACCGGACATGCGTACCCAACTCATCTCGCCAACTGGGAAGGGACGGAAGATTCTACTGGCCGAGGATCAGGAGCTTGTGAGACGGCATACCAGCCGGATACTCCGCCGCATGGGCTTTACCGTAATTGAGGCAGTCGATGGCGTAGAAGCGGTAGAGGCAGTGAAGGCGGCGGAATCTCCAATCTCCTTGGCGATGCTCGATTTGCAGATGCCCAAGCGAAGCGGCGATGAAGCGTGTCGCATGATTCGAAGTTTAGATCCTGGGTTGCCGATCATCATGGTGTCGGGCAACACCGAGGACTCGCGAATCGGCGCGCTCGTCGACAGTGAAAGGGTTGGAGTCCTGAGCAAGCCCTTTGGTCCTCAAGAACTCGCGCAAGCGCTGATGCAAGCTCGGCAGTAGACTTCTGCTATCCAACTACCATCCGACTCAGAAACGTATACTGTGTCTGAGACTTGTTCGGATGGTTGTTGTCAGGGACTCGTATCGCCGGGCGGCAGTATTCCGCCGGACAGAAAGCTACATTGCTGCGATGCGGGCCTTGATGCGATTCTTTTTGATGAGAGGCTTTAGCTTTTTTGGGACATCATCGATATCATGTGGATCGACGATAAGTCCGATACAAACCTTGTCCTTGCAGTTGCAGGGCTCTGCTAGGTGTCCAGAAAACGCGTAATCGTAAGTGAGCTCTTCACCCTTCTTGATGTTGCGGGTTGCTATCCACCAAGCGTGAGGTAGTCCGGTGTCCGGGTTGATGTCGGTGTCAACTTCCGCATTAGGACTGCAAGCGTGATTTATCCAGCGAGTCTGATCGGTCAGGTCGAGGTAACGGTTGGGGTACTCCTCTTTATCGTCGTCGTCAGAATAGACAAGCGCGTATGTGTCGTCGAAGTCATCGTCCTCTCCCCACAGTACTCCATCGGCATAGACGAGAATTTCGCCCTTTTTGAAGCTGCGCAAAGCAACGAGCCCATAGCCGTGAATTTTAGAACGAATAACGCGAAGACCATCTAGATGAGGCATGCACACTAGTTACGATGCCAGCTGCGGTAGAGTCAAGGCTTCAGAGTAGGGCGCTGTCGCTTGCCGGCGACGGCTCCTGTGACGTATAGCTCCCGTATGACAAAACGCATCGGAATTCTCACTGGCGGCGGCGATTGTCCGGGACTAAACGCCGCGATTTGCTCCGTGGTAAAGTACGCTACCCGCTACGGATACGAGGTCGTCGGCATCAAAGACGCGTTTAAAGGGCTGTATGAGTACGACACTATGCCACTGCCCCAGACACGAGTGCGGGGTATATTGGACCGGGGAGGCACGATTTTGGGTTCATCCAACCGAGCAAACCCTTTTGCGTACCCCTGCGTGGGCGAGGACGGCAAGGAGAGCGTTCGAGATGTGTCGGATATTTGCGCCGCCAACTACCAGAAGATGGAGCTTGCGGGCCTTATTGTTATCGGTGGTGATGGCACCCAAGGGATTGCGCATCAAATGATGGCCAAGGGGGTCAAAGTCGTGGGAATTCCCAAGACCATTGACAATGATCTCGAGGCCACCGAGTACACCATCGGCTACCAAACTGCAGTCAACGTGGCAGTCGATGCAATTGATAGGCTGCACAGCACTGCCGAGAGTCACGACCGAATCATGATCTGCGAGGTCATGGGCCGGTACGCCGGTTGGATCGCGATGAACGCTGGTATTGCCAGTGGTGCCGAAGTTATCTTGATTCCCGAGGTCGACTACGACATTGACAAAGTGATAGCGAGCTTGGACAAACGGCATCAGTCAGGCGTTTCTTTTTCAATCGTGGTTGTAGCCGAGGGCACCAAGCCCAAAGGGGGCGGGCATTCCTTGCTCAAGGCGGGCGACGCGACACAGCAAGAGCGCTTGGGCGGAGCAGGACATCACTTGGCTGAGCAAATTACCGCGCGCACCAGCTATGACGTTCGAACAACAGTGCTCGGACACATTCAACGCGGCGGAACTCCATCGGCATTTGATAGGCTCTTGGCCACTCAGTTTGGTGTGGCTGCAGTAGATCTCTTAATCGCTGAAAAGTTCGGGCGGGTTGCAGCCTACCGCGGCGGCAAAATTGTCGACGTGTCCATGGACAAAGCGATAGCAAAACTCAAGCGTGTCCAAGAGGATGGACCACTGGTTAAGACCGCTCGTTCACTGGGAATCGAACTCGGCTTCTAAACACTACGAGCAGAAATGAGTGGCTTCTTACGCCGGACAGATTGTTATTCCGTCCTTCAGGTAACAGGAGCCGACGATGGCCTTTGCCTGCTTTTTCCCTCTGGCGGCAGCGGCGGCTAGCTCTGAGTAGCTAGTTAGCGATGCGTTGAGACTAGTGACTGCGGCGATGGATACGCTCATTAGAGGGAACTTCCGCAATTCTCCGTAGCGATCGTTGGTCTCAATGTAGCCGCGATCGCGATCGTCTTTGTCGTAGTAAAGGGGAACCAAGCGGTCGAAGGATGTGCACAGAGCGACACCGATGTGGTCCACGTGTTGCCGTGAGGTGATGAACACAAAATCGTCGCCCGCGATATGGCCAATGAAGTCCTCGGGGCCGCCCAGACTGGAAATTACGTTGCGAATGAGGTCACCGGTTTGGCGAATAATACCGTCTGCTTTGGCGTAACTGTAATGATCGTTGTACGCCTTTAAGTTGTCCAGATCTAGATAGCAGAAGACAGCGTCCGGGTTTCCCAAACGTCTCTCGATCTCGGCTGCGATGGCATTGCCGCCGGGAAGCTCTGTTGTTGGTGACGCGCCAAGATCTCGGTGACTCCGTGTCATCGCTTTGCGGACGCGTGCGATGAGTTCCTCGGTTACGAAGGGTTTGACTACATAGTCCTCAGCTCCGATGTGGAACGCTTTGACTTTGTCATTGGTCTCGCCGCGCGCGGACAAGAAGATGATGGGAATCATGGCACTTGTCTGGTCGGCCTTGATTTTCTCCGCTGTCTCGAAGCCGTCCATAATCGGCATCATGACATCGAGGAGGATAACGTCGGGGCGAAAGGTCTTGATAGCCTCAAGTGCCTCTTGGCCGTTGGAAACCTCTCGAACCGTTAGATCGGCGGAGCGCAGCACCTCGGCACAGATACTGCGAATGCTTGGGTCATCGTCGACCACAAGTACCCGATTGCCGTCCGCCAGTTTTGACTCTCGCAAAAGCCGAGCACATTCTCGGTTGAAGGTCTCAGGCTCAACGGGGAGAGTGAGTCTGTGCAATACGATGGAATCAAGACTCGGATCCAGGGGCTCTGCACTCACGATCAAGACTGATATCTTGCGTGTGTCCGGATGATGTTTGAGAATCTCGAGAAGGGAGGCCGGCTCTGCGATGCTGGAAGTAATACTGCTGGCGGCAACATGTACAATGATGAGCGAAGGGTGGTGTTTTTGAGCAGAGAGCAGCGCCGTGTCAGCGTCTCGGGCCACCACGACTTGATGTCCGACGGACATCAGAATACCTTTGAGCAGGTAACTCGAATTTGTGTCCGCATCGACCAAGAGTATTTTGCTCGGAACAGTTGGAGTACTCTCGCTGGGGATCGAAGCCGATGTGTCCGCGTCCGCGGCGCCCGAAGGTAGAGTGAAAACAAACTGTGCGCCTTCGTCGTTGGATTCCGCCCAGATTCGACCACCATGAGCCTCGACGATAGAACGGGAGATTGCCAATCCCAGCCCTGTTCCCCCAACTCTGCGAGTAGCGGATCCGGTGCCTTTTTCAAACTTATCGAATATGCGTTCGCGCGCTTCTTCGGCGATGGGGATGCCGTTGTTGTACACCGAGACTCCAACCAGCGAAGAACTTACCGAACGCCCGAAAACTTCAACTCGTACCTCGCCGTGATAGGGGGTGAATTTTAGTGCGTTGGAGAGAAGATTGTTTAGGACTTGCAATAGACGGCTGGAGTCGCCGCGAATTAGGGTGGAGCTGGCGCCGGAGGTGAGGCTCAGGGTAATATCTTTGGACTCGGCAACGGAGCGGTAGCGCTGGGTTGCCTTTTGGGCCAACTGCTCCAGATCCACTGGTCCCCAGTGCAGAGACAGTGAAAGTTCATCAGATCTAGCAACATCGAGCAAGTCGTCAACAATACGGTTGAGTGACATGCACGCGTCTTTAGCGATCATCAAGTACTGCCGCTGCTTGTCCGAGAGAGAACCGGCGTAGTCGCTGAGCGCAATGTCCAAAGAGCCGCTTATCGAGGTGAGTGGTGTCCGAAACTCATGAGATACGATTTCGATGAACTCCTCCTGTCGATGTACCAGTGCTCGAGCCTCGGTGAAATCTCGAAGTACAACCACGACACCGACTAGTCGGCCGCTGCGATCTCGGACAGGGGAAACCATGGAGTGCAGCCGCTTGTCACCGATCGAGAGCTCTTCTCGCAATAGTTCATGGGCATCGGGATCCTCGGCAACTAAGTCAAAAGGATAGAACCCCAGGCTGTCTTTAAGGTACGACTGGGTCACCACGACACTCCCAGGGATGCCCAAAAGCCTGCGCGCTGCGGGATTGATGATGATCTCTTTTCGATCGATCTCGGTCATGAGCAGACCGTCCGCCATCGAGTCGACCATCAGTTCTAAGCGCTGTCGATCGGGTACTTGCGAGTAGCGGAAACGAGTCAATTCACCACCAATTCGCAGGGCGACTAGGGAGAGAATATTGGCGATTTCATCATCGAGCGAAAAGGTCGACTGTGAGCACAGTACCAAGAGCGCAAAAACTCCATCGGCGTCAACGATAGGGACCTCGATTACTTGTCCGAGCATCGTACTTGGAACCGCACGAATCGTGGCATCTGGCCCAAGATTCTCGGTGAAGGCGCGCGCGCAATGGGCCTCGACATTTAGGAGTGAGACTGCTGAACTGTTGCTTCCCAGGGTGAAGAGGTGGATATGAGGCACCTCGTCATTGGAACCTTGCGTTGGTTTACAGATGATCGCAGAGATTGAGCACTCGCTTATTTCACACGCGAACTTGCAACAATTTTCAAGGAGTTCTCGGCGGGATTCCAATTGTCCCAACTGCAGTCCCCATTGCCAAAGCTTGCTTGCGACGGTACGAGCAGTCCGTCCGCGAACAGCTTCGCGGGTGATTTTTCCCATCTGGCTATTGCGACGGCAAACTCGCTGGCACAGTGCACGCAATTCATCGCTAGTGGGGGTGAGCTGGCAAGCTCCTTCCAGCTCTCCTTTGGCCATCGCCTCGGTAATTGTCCGGCTGTTGGGATCTTTACTGAGTGCAATTTTGGGTGTGTCCGGTTGCTCCGTGACCTGGGCTTGCCAGTCACCTACCACGAGCATGACAGCATCGCGCTCATCGGGCAGGACAAATTGATAGTAGAAATCTCCTAGAGCTGTACGGAGTTGTCCATATTGCTCCGGGGTTGCTCCCACGATAACTACTTTGGGCTCCACAGAGCCTATCGTCGCACACTATTGAGGCTGACCACATTTCGCCCAGGACAATCGTATACAGTGCGGCACTCTTGTCTGGATTTGTAGTGGTGGTTAGGTACTAGAGCAAAGAGGGGAGAGTAATCGCGCAAATTGTTCGCGTTCAGTGCCATTCCTGGCTATGTAAGTGCGTGCAGGCGGTCTCTGCATTGCCGATGCGTATGGCGCAGGACATCCTGAGATTCTTCCCGTGACAGAACCATACTAGCGCTAGCGCTAAATTCTCGTAAGCGCTCGGCCCGGACGATCGGGGCGATACTGCGGTCCTCAGACAGCACCCACGTAAGTACGTCCCAGGCGAGCGATGCGTGGGCGTTTTCGTCTTGATGAATACGGCTCTGGATGAGTTGCAGCTCTTGATCGTTGGACTTACTAGCTTCTGCGCCGGCGATTGCAGCTGCTGTCGACTCGCCGAGGCAGCCATCTAGCCAGCTCTCTTTGGCCAATCGGCGTAGCTGCTCTCGCCTGGGTAATACCGGACGCTGGCGGTAGGTCGGAGGTGTCGGGTTTGTGTCCGGTGAACCAAAACGCCGGGCAAGATAGGTTGCCATACGGGTGTGCCTTAGCTCGTCGTCTGCAGCATCGAGAGCTGCCCGAACAAGCGAGTTGGGCGCTCCCAGATCGAGTAATTCGGCAGCGAGCTGTACGAATGCGGGGATTGAAGCGCACTCGTCAAGTGCCCTAGATTGCCAGTGTTGTCCGAGCTTTGTCGACTCCCCGATCGGGGACCAAGCCCGTTGGCGTAGACCGGAAGCACCTCTGAATGCACGCCCATCCACGGGGGGCAGGCCACCAGACTCTGCGTCCGAGCCCCCGGAAATTGATGTGTGCAGCCCAGCCCCCATCGGATAGTGGCCCTCCAGCCAACTTTGCTGAGCGTATACTGTGGCACCATATTTCTTTTGGTATACTCCGCTCAAGAAATCCAAGGAAAACTGGTTTGAGAGAGCGACCACGGCTCCAACTTCAACTCCGATACTTGGAGAGTCTGAACTCCCTGATAGCTCACTCGCCAACATCATACTTACACTGAGGTGAGGGCTTAAATCTCGAAAGCTCAACCGAGCCACTGGCCCTACAAGTGCTTCTTGATCGCAGTCGATACACGAGTCGAAACCGAAAGTTTGAATCTCGATACCCCAATCAAACTGATGATCTGAAAACGAGTATCCAAGGAACACTCCTGCTCTGCGAGGGGAGTCCGCAATTGCTTGACCGGTGTAGACCAGAGGGACTGCGGCTATCATTATCGCAAGTTGGCGCCTTAGTGATGTTCGAAATGCGTTGGGCATGTTCAAGTCCAAGCAGAAATTGTACCAGTTGAACATCGTGTCTATTAAGTATTGCCTATCACCGTGTTTCAATCCTGAGAATGGGAATGGTGAGTATCCAGGACAAATATGTCACGATTTACGGTATGTAGAGGGAACCTGGCAGTGGCGGATTAAATCACCGTTCATTTTCGTCATTGTGTAACTTTTCTCTTTGAGAGACGTCGAAACTACACGATGAACAACCCTATGAAACGACTTCGTTCGATTCTGCTCCTGGGTGCTGCCGTGATGGTTTCTGGACCTATCGTGGCGAGTGCGCAAAGTCTTGGAGCTGAAACCGGATCTGCAGTAGTCGCCACATCCCTTGAGGGAACTCCCATGTCCAACAAGGCCGACATGAAAGAGGTAATTCTCAACGTGTTTGGCATGACCTGAGCGAGTGGTTGACCTCCTGTGGCTCGCAAGGCCCTGGAATCCGTGCCGGGTGTACGGTCAGCAAAAGTAGATTTCGACAATAAAGAAGCGCGGGTAAAATACGACCCGAAGAAAGCAACGCTCGCTCAAATGAGTGCTGCTCTTAAAAAAGTTGGCTACACTGGTAGTCTGAAATCGTGGCCTAAGAAAAAGTAGGGCGCAAGTATGTGTCCGCCGCGTCGCGTGTCCGCTCCGACTTTCTACTTTCCAAGTATGACGTCGGCAGCGGCAAGGCGAACTGCGATGCTGTTGTCACCAAGAGCGGAGATCAAGCCATCGGTGACTAGAGATGCATCTCGGTGGGCGTAGATGGCAGCCTCGCGCTCGTCCGGGCTTCCGCTCGTGGCCAGTGTGGAGAGTAGAGCTAGAGCCTGTGGGGCTCCGCGTTTTGCCAAGTCACCAGCCGCCTGCAATTGCAGTGCAGCGTTCTCGGAGCGTAGCGCCTTTCTCAATTCGGCAAGAGCTTGCTCCTCCGCGCCGAGATGCAGCAGCATGCGCGCTGCAGCGAGTCGAACATTGCCGTCTGAATCGAGTAGGGCGCGGCCGCCGAAGGCCAGGGCTTGCGCATTGCTGAGAAGCGCCGACGCCGAGTTGATCGCTGCCGATCGTGTCGCGGCCTTGTCGGACTGGAAGGCTCGCTGCAAAAGCGCCGTATTGTCGCGTTTGTGACGCTTGTGGAGCGCAATCGCAGCCCGCAGCGCGATCGAGATGTCTTCGGAATCCCGCAATTTCTCCAGCATGGGAACGACGTCGCCTCCGCCCCGCTTGTCCAGGATCGCAATGGCAGCTAGGCGAACCCCAAGGTACGAGTCGTAGTGGGATTTAGATTCTCCGGGCAGGACACCTTGGGATAGCTTCTGACGGGCCAGCGCTAGGGTTGCATCGCCACCCAAGGTCAATAGCGCACGCATCGCTCGGGCGCGAACTTGTCCGTCTTTATCCGTCCGGGCGACGTTGATCAGCCGTTTTCGATCGTCTGAATTCTTCCACAGGGCGATAGCACTGACGGCCGCTCGCCGGACACCTGCGTCTGGATCTTTCAGCGCTGGGAATATATCCGCGCGTGCGATTCTTCCAGCTTTTTTTCCGATGCTGCGGACAACGATGGCCCGAGCCCTTGGGTTGTCGCTGGTGAGCAAATCGACGGCAATCCTGGGTGCTGCTGGATGAGAGGTAACGAGCGCCGCCGCTGCTGCTGCCGCAACAAGATCACTGTCGCTGCCCAAGTGCCTTCGAACTTCATCTGCGAGTTTTTCGATTCGGTGTAACTCGACGATGCGAATGGAGCGAGCTTGAATTTCCGGCGAGGGAACTCGCAGGCCATGCCATAAATCTGACATTGCCATCATGCGATACGCGCTGCTGTCGTGCTTGCCCCGCAGCGTCTTCCATTCTCGATAGAGCGCAACGCCACGATCTAGAGTCCCGCGCCCCATGGCAACGCGAATCTTGACTCGCCACGCAGTAGGGTCCTTGGGATGTTTTTGTAGTGCCCGGTCTGCGGCCGAATCGGCCTCATCAAACTGTCCTTGCGCCAAGTAGTGTTGTGCAAGCCGAGCGGACTCGGGTGGTCCTCCGCAGCCAAAACTGAGGGTGATGGCAACTAGCGCCGAGGACAAGAGCGTACGGTCTCGCATGTCCTGAGTTTGGCTATAGCGATACCCGGATGCAAGGTCTTTTCAGTCCGAGATGACCCGCAGAGCAGGGCACTTTGGTAGGCTGCATGGCAATGATATGCAGGCATTGCTATTCGATTTGGACGGCACTCTCGTGGATTCGGAGCGGGAGAACGCCGAGGCGATGGCTCGCGCGCTGCAACACGGACAGGGAATTACTATCGACGAGCACGACCGAGCCGGCGTCGTGGGGCACTCGTGGGTGCAGATCTACGACAAAATTTCCCAGCGCTACCCCAAGTTGAGCTGGACTCGGGACGAATTGATTGCCGCCACATTTGGGTGTCGAATCGAAGTTTTGAGTGAGCGTGGCCTGACGGTTCTGCCCGGCGCCCATGAGGTGCTGCAACGATTTTCTGCTGTGCCCAAGGCTATTGTGACCGGGTCTTCTCGAGCTGAAATGCGCCATGCTCTGCAGACGATGCATGTCGAATCGCACTTTGTCATTGCCTTAGCCAGCGAAGATGTAAAACGGTCCAAGCCCGCCCCCGATGGCTATTTATTGGCGGCAGAGAAACTGGCCGTCCCGCAGCGGGGCTGTGTGGTCATTGAAGATTCAGAGTCGGGTATCGCTGCTGGCCTTGCGGCGGGGATGACGGTGATTGCGGTTCGGCAGGGCAATTTCAGTGGCCACGATCAGAGTGCTGCACATTTGCAGATCGATACCTTGGATGAGCTTTCCGAAGAGCGAATCGCTCGTGCTATGGTGCGGGCGCCGTGATATTCGATTCGCTTCCCAGCCGCGTGACCATCTATGAGGTAGGCCCTCGCGATGGGCTACAGAACGAATCGGGGCTTGTGCCTACGCAAGACTAAATTGATTTTGTCAACGCGCTGGCTGCGTCCGGGATTCAGAAAATCGAAATCACCAGCTTTGTGAGTCCGCGCTGGATTCCGCAGCTGGCTGACGGCAGGGAGGTTGCTCTGGGAGTTTTGCGCCCTCCTGGTGTTCACATGTCCGCACTGGTGCCCAATCGTCGGGGGCTGGACAACGCCATGGCTGCGGGCATGAAAGAAGTGGCGGTATTTCTCTCCGCATCTGAGACCCACAATAAACGCAACGTCAACAAGACAATTGCCGATACTCTGCGGGCATTTGATGCGGTGATAGAACCAGCGCTAGATGCCGGACTAAAGGTTCGTGCCTACGTCTCTACGGTGTTTGGATGCCCGTTCGAGGGCGAAGTGGACCCGGCCAAGGTCGTTTGGCTTTGCAAAGAGCTTCTCAATAAAGGGGTATACGAAATATCCCTAGGTGACACTATTGGTGTGGCCAACCCGAAACAAGTGGAGTTGGTATTGGGGCTTCTGTGCGCAGAGGTGCCGAAGGAGAAACTCGCGGTTCACTTTCACGATACCCAAGGTACAGCACTGGCCAATTGCCTTGTCGCGCTGGTCATGGGCATTGAAACAGTAGACTCTTCTATCGGTGGTTTGGGAGGTTGTCCGTACGCTCCGGGTGCATCGGGGAACCTGGCTACTGAGGACCTGGTTGCAATGCTCCATGGAATGGGGATAGAGACTGGCATTGATCTCAATGCCTTGGTCGAGTGCTCGCGCATGGCCGCAGGGTTTGTCGGACGGGAACTTCCATCAAAGTACGCCAAGGCCCACGTCGGCAAACAGGGCCGAGACCGCCGTCAAAAAGAGCTTTCTGAAGAGAAATCTCGCAGCACAGAAACACCGCAATGAACAACCTACTAGTTGATATCAAGGGCGGTGTCGCCCGTGTCACCATTAATCGTCCGCAAGCTCACAATGCCTTGTCTAAAGAGACAAACGAAGAGCTGCAAGAGCTTGCGACCGAGCTTGCAAACAATTCCGATGTCCGGGTGGTGCTCTTGCGCGGCGCTGGCGAGAAAAGCTTTTGCGCCGGGGCCGATCTGAAAGAGCGCAAAGGGGTTAGCGCTGAGGAGACTGGGCCCTATGTCGATGCGATTTCTGGTGCGATTCACGCCTGGGCTCGCATTCCGCAACCGACCATCGCCGTCGTCAATGGCTATGCATTCGGCGGAGGCATGGAGTTGGCAATCGCCTGCGACATTCGCATCGCTTCGGACAACGCTGTCTTTGGACTCACGGAAGTAAAGCTGGGAATCATGCCGGGGGCTGGTGGTACACAGAGGTTGCCGCGGCTCATCGGTGTTGCTGCTGCCAAAGAACTGATCTTACTTGGCAAGCGAATCGATGCGGAGCGCGCTCTGGCAATTGGACTCGTGAGTGCTGTGGTTCCCACCGCCGAACTTGACGCCGCCGAAGAAAGGCTTTTGTCCGACATCGCAGGATGTGCACCGCTCTCGTTGCGCATGGCTAAGGAAGCTATCGATCGTGGGGTAGAAGTGGGCGTTGAAGAGGGCTTGCGCATCGAGCGGGCTTGTTACGAACGCACGTTATTTAGCGATGATCGCAATGAAGGTTTGGCGGCATTTGCTGAGAAACGCGCGCCTCGCTTTACTGGGCGATAGCGTTCAGCCACTCCCAGGAGTTTGCGGGAGCGGACAATTTTAACGAGGAGCGGAACGCCGAATTAGGGTTTGCTCTCGCCCCGCATGCACGCGGTGAGAGCGCTAACATCGGCAGCCGCGATTGCGCAGTCGTAGTTAAATCCTTCTCGGCTGGCGCCAACGCACATGCCAAAGAGTTCCGTACGAACTCGGGATTTCGCCTTTGCCAAATCGGCAGCAGTTGCCTTTTCGTCGTCCTTGGCACCGTGTTGTTGATGGCTGAGGGCCAACGCAAAAACGTGTTGAAAAAGTATTTCACAATCGTCTTCGGTGAGCACAAGGGCGCCGGTGTCCGCATCTTGAGCTTGCTTTGGAGTTCCGGCGTCCGCCGATAGGATCGGTTTTGTCGGCCCAGTCGCAGTGGAAGAACTGCCTCCACATCCGGCAAGGATGGCGCTAGAGCAAAGCAGCTTGATAAGGCCAGCGTTCATTGTGACAAGCCTACCCCATGACACCTGCATGTAGGAAGCTGGGTATTGAAGGGCTGTCACAGCCAGCATCCTAGAGATCGCCTAAAAAATCGGCACAATCGCTGGTAGATGTGAGCAATGCACGCCAGATGAATTTGACGCTCTTAGCCAGTGTCCACTATTCTCAACATGAGGACTTTTCCTATGAATGTCGCCTATTTAATACGTCGTTTCTCCATTCTTCTATGTTTCTCGCTACTCCTTACCGGCATCGGTGAAGTGAGTGCGCAGCAAGAGCAATTACCGTCCCGAAGAGGGCGAAAATACAAGGTTCGAATCGATTCAGCGCCCCAGCAGGCCGCGATCTATCTCGAAGATGAAAAGTACGGAATCCAAGGCTACACGCCTTGGAGCGGCCGACTTCAGAAGGGAACTTGGAAGGTCATCATCAAGAAAGATGGCTACGAGGATGCGGTACGAGTCATTACAGTAAAGCGCACTCGGCGCACCCAAGAGACCTTTATGCCGATGGTCAAAAAGGTGATGCCAGCGGTGGTGGAGGTCCGAGCCGACGCGAATCGAAACGCGTTCAATAGCGAGGTCTGGGTGGACGGTCAGCTACAAGGATCAATTCCAGTGACGCTAAAACTTGCGGACGGGCGTCACCTAATCGAAATCAAAAAAGAGGGATTTGAGAAATTCTCTCAGTGGGTCTCACTCAAAGAGGGCGACCGTGTGATGGTCAACCCGATGCTAAAGGCACTGAAAGTAAATGCTATCGGGACGATATTGGTGAATGCAGATGTCAACGGCGCGCAGGTGTATCTCGATGGCAATCTTAAGCCAGGAGCAACTCCGATGATTATTTCGGACATAACAGCCGGGCCACACGTGATCGAAGTTCGCAAGGAACCAGCATTGCCTTGGCGTCAAACCGTGCAAGTGGAGGCGGGCAAGACGGTCAAAGTGACCGCCGAGCTTCAGGCGACTATCAATGGGCAGGGCGGCAACGTTCGGGTTCTGTCCAACGTCGAAGGCGCACTGGTTTTTCTCGATGGTGAAGAGCAGGGAACTGCTCCGATTGATCTCAAAAACGTCAAGCCGGGCGAGCATGTGGTAGAGATTCGCGCCCCTGGTTTTAAGAGCCGTGAGGAGAGGGTAACTGTCGCCACTGGCGCTGCTTCTGTTCTAAAACTCGATTTACAAGCAGACGGTGTCAAGTCCGCGGTCGGTACGATCAAAGTGGTTTCCCCTGTATCGGAGGCTGAAGTCTTTATCGATGGCGAGAAAATCGGAACCGTTCCACAGGAAAAAGAGTTGTCTACTGGAGACCACTTTGTGGTTGTTTCAAAACCGGGATATCAACAATTCAAAACGAAGTTGACCGTTGAAGAGGGCAAGGTCATCACCATTACTGCTGAGCTTAAGTCCGTTGGTGGTTTGAGATTCTTGTCCAATCCCGGTGGCGCGAGCGTGATGATGGATGGAGAAGTCATCGGCGTAACTCCGATGGTCAACGAGGAAGTTCCCGCTGGAGAACACATTATTTCCGTGTCTCTGGACGGCTATCTAGATTTCGAAACCTCAGTAAAAGTCGCAGGTGGAGAAATGAAGGTCGTTAACGCCGTGCTTGAGAAGATCGACATGGGACCAACCGATGCCGAAGTTTCTCGGGAACAAAAAGGGCTCAGCTCTTTTGGCGCGACGGTCCTTCCCATTGGGCGGTCGACGATCGACTTTGGGCTTGGCTATCCCTACTTTTTCTCAGGTGGCATTACTGTGGGGGCGGGCAAAATCGGCGGTATGGGCTTTGATGCCGGTGTGGATTTACGCTCGTATTTCTCTCGAACTGACTTTGCTGCCAAGGCTCGATTGACCTTTGTTGACAGCACTCCTTTCTCCTTTGGTGCCTTTGGCCTTGCGGGCTTCGGTGGTGAGCTGATTGGCAACAGCGGACGCAACACAGCCTTTGCTGACCTGGGTGTGCAAGGGTCGCTAACCGGCCTTGGCGCGGTCACGGTGACGCTCAAAACCTACTTGAACTTTTGGTCGGACAGGCACTGCCCGGAGCGAAACGGAACTACATTTGCTAGTGACTCAGAGCCTGTGTCTGCCTGTCTGCGCTACAATGATGGCACGATTGATCAGGCGGCAAAGGCGCGGATTGACCGAGCAATTGGCGAAGACAACCTATTTAAACGAGACAACGGCGTGCGCGCTATGGGAGCAATCGTTGTCGAAATTGCTCTCAAGCAACGCTGGAACATTTGGATGCAGTTTGAATCTGGATTTTTTGAGACCGAGCGAGTGGCATTTATGGATGACCTCTACAGCCCGATGTTCGAAGAAGATGCACTGCGCTACTTCCGTACAGGCGCCACCTACAAGTTCTAACGCAGTCTTATTTATATGTACCGAACACACCATAGAGGGCTTTCCACAGGGCCTGAACTTTTGCTTGTACTCGTGGCGACACTTGCCGTGTTACCCTTTTCCGGTGAACAGCGTAAAAGCTATGCGCGGTGCTTTTGTGGCATTGGAGCAAGGTTGTCTGGTCGCATATGCACGCCGTGTGTTTCAACGGTATTGGGGCGATCTTGCTGATATATCGCAAGTTGAGGAATTGACGCGTATTCTTAACGATGTGGGAATGGATGAAGTTTCTTTTTTTGAAAAAATAAATGATCAAAAATACAAAGATATGCTGAGAGAGAATACAGAGGAGTTGATC
>JAESTW010000325.1 GCA_016763395.1 Kofleriaceae bacterium | reverse complement strand
TTTTGGGTTTCCGTTTTGGGTTTCCGTTCTGGGCGACCTTGGGATTGGAATTTTGTAGTATCGGTCCATGATGCTTCGCTTGTGTTTGATAGTGGTTTTGGTGGGTTGCTCTGGTGGGCGCTCGGACTCGGTGAAGAGGGAAGCACCTAACTCGGCGTCTCAGGTGAGTGGGCCCGAACAGGAGGATTCGGAGAAGATTGCTACCGGTCCCGACGATGGGGCGGCGATTGCGCCGGCGCCGGGGGAAGTCCAGGTCGCGGTTGGGCGACTGGGAGCTGTGAGCAGTGCCGAGGGACATGCGAGCGACATTGGGCTTGCGGTTCTAAGGCGCGGCGGCAATGCGGTCGATGCGGCGGTGGCTGTTGGTTTCGCTTTGGGCGTCACTCAACCTTCTGCGGGCAATATTGGCGGCGGTGGATTTATGATTATTCGATTGCCGGACGGAAAGTCGGCAGCACTGGACTACCGAGAGGTTGCTCCCGGACAAGCGACCTCAGATATGTACCTCGACGCGGCTGGGGTCTTGGGTGACGAGAGCCGTTTTGGGCCCAGGGCTGCTGGGATTCCGGGTGTGGTTGCTGGTTTTTGGGCGGCACATCAGAAGTACGGGAGTTTGCCTTGGAAATCACTCGTCGAGCCGGCAGTATTGTTGGCTCGCGAGGGATGGGAACTCGATCGCTTTCATGCGGAGGATCTCGAGTGGGTTGTCCCGGTAATAGAGGGATTTCGAGAGCGTTCAGGCAAATCCAAGGCGTTGTCCGATGCCCTCGACGCGACGCTCCAAAATTTCCGCAAGGATGCAAAAACGCTCTATCGCGAAGGTGACCTTTGGCAACAGGTTGGGCTGGGGAAAACCTTGGCAGCGATTGCCGAGGGCGGACAGGATGCGTTCTACAAGGGAGCGCTAGCCAAGGAAATGGCACAGAAAGTCACCGCAATGGGCGGTCTTTGGAGTGCAGACGATCTTGCCAAGTATAAGGCGGTTTGGCGCAAGACGATCGAGTTTGAGTATCGTGGACATACGATAATCACCATGCCTCCACCTTCGGCGGGCGGGATTGGCCTGCGACAAGTGTTGGCGGCGGCGGACACGCTAAATTTGGAGAAACTGGATTGGGATTCGGTAGAGCGTATTCATCTCTACGTGGAAGCACTGCGCCGGATTTACGCAGATCGCAACAACTTACTCGGTGACCCGGACTATGTGAAAATCCCGATGGACGAGTTATTGGATGTGAAGTACATGGCCAAGCGTATGGCGGACGTGAATCCCAAGCGGGCAACTCCATCGTCCGAGATCCGCACGGGAAAGGCGGTACGAGAGTCCGAGCAAACTACGCATTTCTCTATTGTCGACAAAAATGGCATGGCCGTCGCCAACACCTTCACCTTGAACGGTGGCTTTGGTGCCAAGGTGCAGATTCCAGGGACAGGAATAACTCTCAACAATGAAATGGATGACTTTACGGCCAAGGTGGGGGCAGCCAATATGTACGGGCTCGTGCAAGGTCCGCAAAATGCCATTGAACCGGGAAAGCGAATGCTCAGCAGTATGACGCCGACGATCATTAGCAAGGATGGCAAAATTAGAGCAGTTCTGGGCTCGCCTGGAGGGCCGACCATTACCACAACTGTAGTGCAAATCCTGATGCAAATACTTGATCACGGCCGTAGCCTAGCCGAAGCCATTGCAGCACCTAGGGTGCATCATCAGTGGCTTCCCGACAAAATCTGGCACGAGCACGCTTTGGACAAGACCTTGTCCGACGGCCTCCGCAGTCTCGGGCATCAGCTCACCTCAAGAGGCAGTATTGGTCACGCCAATTGCATTGAGCGAAGGCCAAACGGGGAGTATCACGCTGTAGCAGACTCCATTCGCGATGGCGGCAAGGCAGTGGCGTATTAGGCGTTGCCGCTCATTTCTGGTACTGACAGACAACCGGATGTCCTCAGGATAAGTAGTGATGGATTATTAGTATGTTCGTCTGTTCGCAATGCGGGGAAAGCAAGGTTGATGCAGGCTTTTGCCCGAGTGATGGCATGGCCCTGGCGGACAATCGCGCGGACCCTTTTCTCGGGTCTCTAGTCGGCTCGTATCGCGTCGCTAGCCTCCTGGGAATTGGTGGCATGGGACGGGTGTACAAAGGCGTCAATCCGAGTATTGGTAGCCGAGTTGCCATTAAGGTATTGAACCAAGATAGCGCGCAGAACCCCGAACTGGTGGAGCGTTTTTTTGCTGAGGCCCGGGCGGTCAACCTTATTCGCCACGAGGGTATCGTCAATATCATCGATTTGACTGTTTTGCCGGACAGACGTCCGTGTATCGTAATGGAGTATCTCGACGGCGCCCCGCTCTCGTCTATTATGCGCGGAGGCGCTTCACTCCCACTTGGAAGTTTTCTTAAGTCGATGGTGGAAGTGTTGTCAGCTCTGGCTGCGGCACACCATCGCTCTGTTGTTCATCGGGATTTGAAACCGGACAATATTGTTGTCAGTCCTCAGGGCAAGGCAACGATTCTCGACTTTGGCATTGCCAAACTCTCACTCGCCGATAGTGGGCGATCGGGGCCAACCCGTGAGGGCTCAGTGTTGGGAACTCCCCGCTACATGTCACCGGAACAAGCTGCAGGTAGGCATGTGGATCATCGCTCGGACATCTATTCCATCGGCATAGTCCTCTTCGAGGGCGTCTTGGGGCAAAGCCCCTTCACAGGCAACTCTCTCTATGGACTGTTGCGGCAACACGTGGAAGACGATCCGCCGTGTCCGCGTTTACTGAGACCGGACATACCACGAAACTTGGAAATGACAATTCTCAAGGCACTGGCCAAAGACCCACGAGCCAGACAGCAATCCGCAGAAGAGTTGTCTGCACAACTTTGGCACTGCACCCGAGAATTGCCAGCGAACGCCTGGGCGCCACTTCGGCCAAAGGGCGATAGTCACGCGGCCACCTCTCCGGCCGAAATTGTGGAAGCTACACTGTCACATCATAGCGTTCGGGACGCGAGAAACTCTGAGCCTCCTGCCGTGCTTTCGTACACCAAGAGTGTCCCCGGTGAGAAGTATTCCGAGGTGGCAGCGCCTCGGCGAGGAATGTCGCGCGCTATGATTCTCGGAATTACCTTTCTGGCTAGTACCGCTGTCGGTGCCCTCGTATGGTTGTCTCAGGAAGAATCGGCAAGCCCTGAAGCGGCGAAGAGGGATGTCTCGCCGGCTCCCCCGCCGAGAATTGGTCATCATGACGCGGCCCCGGTAGATTCTCTGGCGAGTAACTTCCCTCTTAAGCCAACATCAGGCTGAGGGACGACAGACCACAAGGCGAAATGGTTGATCATGAGCGAA
>JAESTW010000324.1 GCA_016763395.1 Kofleriaceae bacterium | reverse complement strand
GCGATTTGGTACATGGTGCACATTGACTCGAAGACTAAGGGGCAGGGCAATCTACATATTTCTGGTTCCTCCTTTCCGGGAATGCCCGGCATTCTATTCGGACAAAATGAGAAGTTAGCGTGGGGCGTCACTACTGCGTTCTTCGATCAGAGCGATGTGTATCTTGAGACCCTGAGCCCCGATGGTACAGCAGTGATTTTCAACGGCAACGAAGCGCCAATACTCAATGTTGATCACTCCTACAAAATAGCCGGTTCGGACACGCCGATTGTTCGTCGTGCGCAATACGTGCCGCATCATGGTCCTATCTTGTCAATCGACCTAAAGGCAGGAACAGCCGTATCCTTGCGTTGGGCCGCTCAAGACGCAGACACCGATTTCAACTTTCTTTGGGAAATCTGGACGGCCAACACAACAGCGGAGGCAAAGGAGGCACTCAATAACGTCACCAGCGCCGGACAGAGTTTCGTCGTCGCGGATGTAGCCGGTGATATCGGTTGGTATCCGTACAACCGAGTTCCATCGCGACCATGGATGGCTACCTATAAGCCGTGGTTGCCTCTGCCCGGGGATGGTAGTGCAGAGTGGGGGCCATATGTTCCTTATGCGGACCTGCCACAGGTGACCAATCCAAGTGTTGGCTACGTTGCCACAGCGAACAACGACATGACGGGTTCGCTCTTCGACGGCGATCCAACCAATGACGGACAAGCGGCAATACAAACGATTGTTGCCGATGGCTACCGGCATGAGAGAATTACAGAGCTGTTGGCGGCCAAAGACGATCACACTGTTTTGGACATGCAGACCATACAGGCCGACACCAAGTCACTCTACGGGGAGCGCATTGCCCCGCTTCTTGTTGCCGATGCTGATTCTAAAACTGGGCTCAGCGCAGAAGCCAGTGCATTGGTTAGCAGCCTGCGAGCATGGGATTTCTACTGTCCGAGTGGCTATGACAATACAGATCCAGAGTCTCCGGTTAAAAACACAGAGCCTGCAACGATTGCGTCAGCAAAGGGCTGCGCCGCGTTCCATGTTGTGTGGCCACGTTTGCGCAAACGCACCTTTGGAGATGAAATCGCGGCTGCAGGAGGAACATTCCGCCCACGCAATCAACCGATGGCCCTCGCTTTTCTCCGGCCAGAAATTCAATCTCAGAGTTATTGGGATGACGTATCGACAATGTCGGTGGTCGAAGAGCGATCAGATATTGTCGTAGCGGCCTTGGAGGACGCTGCTCTCTATTTGAGTGCCGAGCTTGGCAGCAATCAAGACGACTGGCGCTGGGGCGCGTTACACACAGTGTATTTGCCCGCAGATTTGTTTGATTCGGCTGGAGTTCCAGATTTTAGTAACGGACCTTTCATTCACGACGGAGCAATGTCCACAGTTGATGTGGCGGCCCCTAGGAATGATCTGGACGACGACTACGTAAACATTCACGGTGCCTCCATTCGACTCACTTGCGAAGCGGACAGTACAGGTGTTGCGTGTCAATACCAGTTGCCTGGCGGACAACGTCACCATCGTGATGATGGGTTTTACAATAGCCTCCTGGACAAGTGGTTGAGCAACAGTTCAGTGGATTTGCCCTTTTCAATTTCCGAGGAAATCGCCGGAGCAGTGGACTCAATCTTGGTGGAATAGAGACGTTGATACTGGCGCCATTGATACCAAGTTTCCAGAATGTCCGGGCGGTATCAGGTCATTCTCGTGCTAGAATGAGACTGCGTGCAAAATGCTCGTAGGCGGACACGCGGTCGCTTTTCACGGCTTTCCTCGATACACGGGAGACTTCGATTTCTTCGTAAGAAGGTCGGAAGAGAACGCCACGGGGCTTGTTAGGGTTCAATTGGCGCTGGATATGTAAAAGGCAGGGGACGCCGTTCACTCGACACGCCGCTGTCGCCTTCCCGATCGTATTTAAACTAAGATGGTAACGCCCATGCGAGTCTCCGGCACCAACCGGGGGTTAAGAAAAGCCCCTAGGCCGCTATTTAAAGTCCAGTCGGAGGTCAACAGGATCGCCGTAGCGTTGCTCGCTGGCGAATCGAAAGTACAGGGAGGTTCCAGAAAGTGTCTTCACGCTCCGACTGACATCCTCCGATTCATACATGGCTTTGACCGTGCGTTCGCAGAGAAGCCACTCGCCTTCTTCCTTGCACGAATCAAAACGATGTGATGTGGGATTGGTGAAGAACCAGTAGTGCTGCCCTTCGTCGTCGATTATGAGATCTTGGTCGGGATTACGATCGGCTTCACCGAAGCCAGTTCCCTGTTTTGCGGTCCAGGACCCAGCTGGTGATTGTGCAACTCGTACATAAAGCGAGTCTCCTTGGTGAAATCGAATGCGCAAAGTGAAGGGCCTCGGAGCAAGTCGAACACGACCTGCTTTCCCCGCGACATCTTTACCATCTTGCGTGACGCCGATTGAGACGGCGTTCTTGAAGCGCATCGCTGGTATTTTGGCGGCGCTACCAAGCACACTAACCCGTTGCGGGTTTTTCTGATTCTGCTTGTTGCCAATCCCTAGCTCGCCCTCCCGATTGCTTCCCCAACAGCGCAGTTCTGCATTTTCTGAACGAATGCAGCTATGCAGACTAGTGGATGTCTCAAAGGGCGTCCCCCCTTCAAAACGGGGATCGCGATGCATGACACGGTCGGACAACTTGTCGCCACCCCAGCACCATGCTTGCCCACCCCTACGCTCCACGCAGTATCCCTCGCCGGTTGACCATAGCTTGGTGGCATCGGCAAGGCCTGGTACCTGGGTAATAGCAGGTTGTATCTCTGGCCCCGGATTGCCAAGTGCACCACGCAAGTTCCATCCCCAGCACCACACCGTTCCCTCGGCTTTTCTTCCGCAACCAGAGTAGCCAGAGCTTGCCAATTCGACAACGTCAGCCAATCCAATAACCGGTTCTGGATTGGCTCGACGAGCGTATCGGTTTTCTTTTTTCGTGATCACGTGATCACCTAGCTGACCCATGCTTTGGTCACCCCAGCAGACGACCTCACCCGCGTTGCACAGTGCACATTGGGAGAGGCCACTTGAGCCCAACTGCGTAGCAGGACAGAGCCCCGCGATCTCAGTCGGAGTCTCTTCTGCGAATTTATCTTCTTGGGCGAGCTGAGCCCAATCATTGTTTCCCCAACACAGAACCTTGTCTTCGGTAGTACGTACACAGGTGTGTGCAGTTGCGGCAGAGAGTTCCACAATGCGATGTCCCTCAAGTCCCTTCACAGTCACAGGTGTCGTGATTGTTTCACGAGCACGTGATGTACCCGCTTGCCCATTGTCGTTGCGTCCCCAGCACGAAACTCCGAAATTACTTGTAATTGCACACGCGTGATATTCGCCAAGAGAAATACTTAGAGCGTCGTTCAGCCCCACTACCCATGGCCCGCTCCTTGCGCCCCAGCCGAGTTGGCCGTAGTTGTTTTCACCCCAGCAAGCCACGCGGCCCTCGACGAGCACACAGGTGAATGCAGAGCCTCCGGCAAAGCTGACGGCATTGATGGCTGGCTTTGAGTTCGAGGTATCAGAGGCAGCTTCAGCGCCAATCGCTTCAACTGGGACAGCCGGACGAGTTTGCGCTGAACCCAATTGCGGTGCGCTTGTTGTTGAGGCCGAACTACAGGCCCCAAGCACCGCAAGAATTCCAATTTGTAGTAAAGGCCTGAGCGGGGTTGGCAAAACATGTTGTATGTATTGGGCGGGCATCGTGATCTCCTAGTGAACCCCGAACCAGCTTGTCCGTAGCCATTCAGAAAAGCTCGCAGAAGACGGGGATTGCCTTGGGAGATTCGTATCAATCGGCAATGATTGCTATCGCATCTTTTTCTTAAGCATTTTCCCTAGGCCACTGAAGCCAGGCTGCTTAATGCCAATACTCACAG
>JAESTW010000323.1 GCA_016763395.1 Kofleriaceae bacterium | reverse complement strand
TCGGCAGAGAGCCATTGGGTCTTGCGAAGAGACTCATAGTAGTTCTCAACGTTTTTGGTAATCATCCAATGCGTCTGATCGAAAGTACTCATGTAAGTCCGCCACCGAACCGCGTTGGCTACCGTACGTGCCTTGGGCGCAGCCTCGACGGGGTGCTTATTTAGAAACTGCTCGGACACGGTCGACTTGCCACGCTTGATTCTGTACTCCCAAGCGGCCTTGCCCAAGTCGACAATAGAAGACATGGACGCGGACAATGTCGTACCAGTAAGAAAACTCTCTCCCTGGCGCCGTTTCTCAAAGAGGGTCTCGATTTCTTTGTACGAGTAGCCCTTGGCATGCGCTGCAACCATGATGAAGGACTGCCAGTAGCGGTAGTTGCCGTTGTAGGTGAGTAAATCCTCAAACACCTCTTTGGGCGCCATGACGTAGCCGGATTTATTGTCCTGTAAATCCATACCGAAGGTCTTGTTCAGCAGTGTGTTGAATGTCCGAGAGACGTGAAATCGAGTGCCTTTCTCTCGTCCGACGGCACTGCGCCAGCCTTGAACGACATCGAGACTGTTCTCCATCAGCGTGCGGTAAAGGCGCAGCAAATCCTCGGGTTGGTATTGCAAGTCGGCGTCGATCACCGCCACTACATCTGCACGCGCTGCCCCTACACCACTTCGCCACGCGTCCGTGATTCCCCGATTCTCCGGATGGTAAACACCGACAAGCGACTCTGGATGCTTCAGAGCCAGCTCTTTGATTAACTCCACAGAGCCATCGGTACTGCCGTCGTCGACCAAGATGAGCTCGCCCTTGAGTCCGCCGCGCTCAAACACGTTGAGAACACGGCGCGTAAGTTCCGGGATGTTGAGACTCTCGTCCAAGCAGGGCGCAATCACTGACAGGTCGTAGCTACTCATCGCCCGGACTATACAGCAGGGTTCCCGATTGTGACAGCGGGCCACCCGCAGGAATTTGAAGCGCCCTCAGCACTTCTTTGCTGGCCAAGCCCACTCTCACTCAGACCTGCGTTTGTTGTGCGGAATTTCACAGTGTCGATTTTGCGCCACGGTCAGACTGGGAAGGGTGCGGCACAACCGGGAAATCACCGGCGAATCTTGTACTAATTTGAATGGCCCAACCTTTGCTTTATCCCCTCACCAACGAAAGGTTCAAAATGAAAAACACTACGATTTTATCTCAATTGCCGGTTCTTCTCAATCTTGCCAGTGGCAAACCCCAAGGCACGCTTTCCGCAAGTCGCTCACTCCAACTCGCATTGGGATCGCTACTCGCCTCGCTCTTCCTTGTTGCCATCTGGGGCGCTGCTGCCGGCAGCCACTCGCTACAGCTCGCAGCCGCCAGCGCGCTGAAGGTCCCTCTCATTGTACTCTTGTCCACACTCTCCGCGATGCCAGTTACCTTGCTGGTCCTCAAGTTGTCCGGAATTTCCTATTCTGGCCGCAACCTCTTCCTCAGTATCTGTTCCGGCGTGATGGGCGGAAGTCTCATTTTAGCTGCACTGTCTCCAATCGTCGGCGTCTACTATCACACCAGTGTGCTCATCGGCAGCCGCTTGGCTGTGCTCTCGGCGTTTGTAGCCATCGTCGGAAGCGGGATTCTCATCGTTCGCAACGCCAGTCGCATGCGCACAGACAAAACCACGAGCAAGAGTCTCGCCCTGCCCCTTGGAGTCTTTGTCGTTGTCGCGCTCGCTGCCATGCTGCAATTTGTGGCCCTAGCATCCCCTGTATTGCCAAACGCCAGCTCCTTTGATGCCGGTATTGATGGGATTTTACAGCGATGACCGGACTTGATGAGGTGGGCACCGCAGCCCTCCACGGCGATGCCAGCAGTATGACGCTATGGTACGTCGTGCTAGGTATTTTTCTCACAGTAGTCGGCGCACTGGTACTGCTCTATCGTCTCGCAACGCAAAAGGCGGACGAAGAAGCTATCGACAAGTTCCTCGAAGAACACGAGGTCTTTCGCTAGCCGCGATTCTGTCCGTCGCCTATCGCGGCTTACCGTCTACGCCTTGTCCAAAAGGCGCTGCGCTGGCCTTAGAAGTAGCATTGAGATCGGAATCTGCACCAAACTCAGCAGAACCGCCCAGCTCAGTGTTGCCGCCGCTACCACCGCCCCGGCATCGCCAGCCGCTCCCGAGACGTAGACGGTAAACACTGCCGCGGCGAAGGCGTCTCGAGTTCCCACACCTTGCGGGGTAAGGGGCAAAGCGACAATGATCATCAGGGGCGGAACCACAGTAAACGCATCAACGAGTGGTATCGACACACCAAAGAAGGAAAAGGGAATCCAGCTACCTACGAACAACACGCAGACGTGAGGAATGCGCCAAAGAAAGGCGGTCAAATGTCCCGACACGCCTAGATCGGCCAAAGCCTCCGTTACTTGGCGTTTGCGCAAGAGCGCGGGAAAGCTGTGCAAGACCAGTAGGTAGAGCATCGCAGCTACAAGCAAACCGCCGATGACGTAGGGCAGCCAGGAGAAGCGTCCGGGCGCCAGGATGAGTCCAATGGTACTGAATGCGACTACAGTGCCCAAGATTGTCGCGTACACAACCAAGGTAGCCCCGGCGACCCGCCACAGCGGAGCTTTGTACACTTTTGAGGCGTAATAGGTAATCCACGCTTGTCCGACATGATGGTTGATAAGCGATGGCAGATACGATGCGCCGCGAATCGTTACGTAGTCTCGAAACGAGACCGGACCGACGAGCTTTCGATAAACGTGCGCGGTTGCCATGCTATCGGTAAGCAGTAGAGACACAGCGAAGGCAAAAGTGAACGCGATGAAGCCGAGAAAGTTTGTACGCTCTAGGGCTGCCAAGAAAGCGTCCATGTCCAGCCTGAGCAAGACGAAGGCGACAAAGCCACCACCGATCGCGAAAGGCATGACCTGACGCCACAGCGGACTTGATTTGCTTTCGATTTCCACTCGCCTTACTCAGTTGTTGTGGCCACGCCTAGCTCGAAGCTGCTTGCATGAGTTTCACTGCATGCGCTCTTCCACCGGCATTTTCGTTTGTCCGCACAACCTCTAAGACCTCAGGCGCTACATCCGCGCCGCCCTTGCAGTGCAAATAGATTGCTCGCAACTCAGCGTAAGCATCGTCGAGTTTGTCGTTAACGACAAGATGCGGGTAGAGCTGATGATGTCCGATTTCTTCGAGCGCCGCTTTGAGCCTTCGCTCAATCACATCGTCGGCGTCGGTTGCACGGCGCCTGAGTCTGTCCGCCAAGATATCCAAGTCCGGTGGCAATACGAAGATCATCAGTGCGTCATCCGGCCATTTTTCGCTGAGCTGTTTTCCGCCCTGCCAATCGACATCAAAGACCACATCCACACCGGTCGTGAGCGCCTCTTCTACGACTGCCAAGCTCGTTCCGTAGCGATTTCCATGCACAAGCGCCCATTCGGCAAACTCGCCAGCTTCGGCCATCGCTTCGAATTTCTCGACACTGACAAAGCTGTAGTCGACTCCATCGGTCTCATTGCGTCTAGGCGCACGCGTTGTGTACGAGATAGAAAACTGCATGTGAGCGGAATGCTCATCTAGCAATTTGTGGGCAAGCGTAGTTTTGCCCGCGCCAGAAGGAGAAGAAATAATGACCAATTTTCCACGGCTAGACATGATGCTTACTCAATGTTTTGAACTTGTTCGCGTATTTTTTCCATCTCAGCTTTTGCTTCGACAACCAACCTGGCAATGCCCGCCGACTGGGATTTTGAGGTTACGGTATTGAACTCCCGACCAAGCTCCTGAATCAAGAAATCCAAGCGGCGTCCGACTGGCTTTTCTTCTTCGAGAAGTTCTGCAAGTTGCTCCAGATGACTTTTAACCCGGACAAGCTCCTCGGTTACGTCAAGACGATCGGCGGCGATGGCCACTTCTTGGGCGACTCTCTGCTCGTCCACCTCTACACTGCTATTTTTGAGTAGACGTGCAATTCGCTCTTCAAACCGGAGCCGGACTTGCTCAGGACCGGCTTCTGCCAATTCGGCCAGTGAACTGGCAAAGCTTCTCACCTGCTCTAACCGTCCGATAATGTCCCGCTTTAGAGATGAGCCTTCACGTTGGCGCATACCTCCAAGCTCCTTCAAAGCAATACCGGCGGCGACAAGAGTCGATTCGCCGATGTCCGCGATTGCTGTGTCATCGGCCGGCGCGAGTCCCATTACACCGGGCTGCTTGCAAATCATTTCGAGAGAGATTTCTTCGGCAATGCCCAACGCGTCTCGAAGGTTTTGCAGGTCGCTATAGGCTCGTTTCGCCGATTCAATATCGATCTTCAGCGTGCCCGAGTCGCCTTGTCTCTCCACTCGCACGGACACACTGACCGCACCTCGGATAAGCGACTTGCCAACAAGTTGCCGCAGTTTCTCTTCGCTCGCGGCATCGAGAGAACTGCCTCGAATCTTCAAGTCGAGAAATCGGTGATTTACGGATCGGATCTCTACTGTGACGTGGCAGCTAGCGGACTCACATTGTCCTCTGCCATATCCTGTCATACTTCGCACGCCAAATTTGTACCACGTCGCGAGCTTGCATCGCTTTGTAGTTCCGCCAAATTTCTCAATGCCCGTGGTAGCTTTGAGCAATGCAGTCTCGATATGTGCTCGCTTCCCTTCTTGTGATGACTTTGGGATGCCGAAGTAACGAAGGTAAGGCGCCAGATGTTGAAGTCGTTGCTCCTGATGTCGAAGAAAATACCGCCGCCTTCGCGCCACAACGAGAGCTGGATCTCTACGGCAATGAATTGCTTGAGCACGCGACTGGCCGCCTCGGCAGTTTGCGCATGATGGATCGCAGCATTCGAAACATGATTTTTAGTGCCAGTGGAGGCCAAGTGATTTCGACTCACCGAGACGGCTTTCAGTTGTGGGACTTGGGCGATGCAAGCCGAGTAGCGATTCTTGAGCACGATGCCCCGGGAGATTTGATGGCGGCCTCCCCAGACGGAGACAAGCTGGCTACAAGCATCGATGACTCCGGTGATCTCGTGTTTTGGGATCTTGAGTCGGGCAAGGGGGTCGGAACTCTGAAAACCGGCTCCAAGCTTATTGGCATTTGCTATCTCAGTGATTCAACCTTCCTCACCGCCAGCAATACGGGTGACCTCAGCACGTGGAACTTGACGACAAAGGACGGTGAGAGAAAGTCTTACGATGGACCATGGAGCAAACCCAAGGCCATGGCCTGCTCACCGGAAGGACAATGGGCGGCCGTTGGAACCGAGGATGGTGACGTATTTTTGCTCAAAGTGGGTTCGGACACTCCAGTGAAGCTGGGCGAACTGGCGAAAGAGGTTAGCACGATCGTCTTTTCTCGAGATGGCAAGAAGGTCGCTGTAGCGGGCGATGAAGATCATATCTACGTATGGAACACCGAAGCGCCGGGCAAGCCTGTCCGGTTCCGTGCCCACGACAGGCTCGTTACAAGTTTGGCATTTAGCCCGGACGGAAATTCCCTATACTCTGCTGGTGGTGATTTTTGGTTTCGCAGTTGGAATCCGAAGAGCGGCAAAATACAGCGCGAATTTCTTGGTGCGGTTGGCTTGGATTCACAACTTATGAGCCTATCCCCGGACGGAAATTTGATGATTTCATGGAGCCAGCATGGCCGGGAAAGAGGCTCCGAGGCGGGCCGTTGGTGGCTCTGGAATACTGTCTCCGGCATGGGCCTGCTTGAGCCTAAACGCCACACCGAACCGTTGCGTTCGGTATCCTTCTCCCCGGACGGCACGAAGCTAGTGACCACTGGTGAAGACAAAAGTGTACGCGTGTGGAAGCTCAAGTCGACCACCAGCGTCAAAATCCTTCAAGAGGCACAGGGAGCCATTCATGACGCCCAATGGTCGGCTGACGGAAAACTACTCTACTCTGCGGGGGTCGATGCCTTGCTCAATCGGTGGGACTGGCAAGGCGACTCAGAGAAAACCGCTGTCGAAGGCGTTGGTGGTGCGGTCAACCGCTTCGTACTCACGAGCGATGGATCTCGAGCAATTACCGGCGACCAAATCGGACGGGTTTGGTCCTGGGATCTGCGGACTGGCAACCGCATCCAAGCCTACGACAAGCGAGGCTATTCGGCGATCTATGACCTGGCAATCTCCAAGGACGATCGGCTTCTCGCCATCGCGGGCAGTGATGCGATGATTCGAGTTACCGACCTGACAACCGGCGGTGAAATTGCTCAGCTCAATCCCGGACGTTCTTCGTCCAACTACGCCGTGAGCTTTTCCCCGGACGGGACCATGCTGGCCACCGGTGGAGATGGGCACAAGATCCAGATTTGGAGCACAAGCGATTGGACGCGGCTACGAACCCTTGACGGTCACGACGGCACAGTGCGTTGCTTGGTATTCTCGCCCGACGGAACTAAACTCGTGTCCGGCGGCAACGACGAG
>JAESTW010000322.1 GCA_016763395.1 Kofleriaceae bacterium | reverse complement strand
TAGAGGTAGTATCTATTCTTCTTCTGACTCAGACTCAGGCTCAGATTCAGATTCAGACTCACCGGGCATGCCCAGCTTCTGGCGCATAACATCGCCCAAGGTTGCTCCACCAGTATTGTTGCTGATGGTGTAGCCTTGTGCATCTGCCATCTCTTGCGAGCGGAGAGCAGCTTTGATGGACAGACCGATTTTTCGTTCTGCTTGGTCCATGCTGATGATCTGAACTTTGACTTTCTGACCTTCGGTGAGCAGATCGTTTGGATCGTCGACACGTTCTTCGGAGATTTCCGATACGTGTACAAGTCCCTCGACGCCCTTCTCCACTTCGACAAATGCACCGAAGTCGAGAATCTTGAGAACCTTTGCATCGACGATTTTGCCGATGGGGTACTCGGCTGGAATGCGGTCCCAAGGATCGCCAACCAGCTGCTTGATTCCCAGAGAAATCTTAGGCTTGTCACCCTCATCGGTATCGATGTTGATGAGTACTGCTTCGACTTCGTCGCCCTTTTGATAGAGCTCGGATGGGTGCTTGACGCGCTGGGTCCAGCTCATGTCGCTGATGTGAACCAGTCCGTCGATGCCCTCTTCGATTTCGACGAAGATACCGAAGTCGGCAATGTTGCGTACTTTGCCTTTGACAACAGTTCCCGGAGGATACTTCTCGTGAAGCTTCTCGTAGGGGTTTGCCTCGAGCTGCTTCATTCCGAGAGAGATTCGGTTTGCGGTTACGTCGACATCGAGAACAACTGCCTCGACGACATCGCCAACTGCGACCATCTTTGATGGGTGCTTTACGCGGCGAGTCCAAGACATCTCGGACACGTGAACAAGGCCTTCGATGCCCTCTTGCAATTCGATGAATGCGCCGTAATCCTTGAGGGATACAACTTTACCTCGGACAACAGTACCTGGGACGTATGTCTCCGGCGCCACCGACCATGGGTCTTCAGTGATTTGCTTGAGACCGAGAGAAACTCGCTCTGTCTCGGCATTGAACTTGAGAACTTTAACTCGGACGTGATCGCCAACCTGGAATAGTTCTGAGGGATGATTGACTCGGCCCCATGACATGTCCGTGATGTGGAGAAGTCCGTCGATTCCGCCGAGGTCGATGAATGCACCGTACTCGGTAAGGTTCTTGACGATACCCTCGACCACTTGGTCTTCTTGCAAACGCTCCAGAGTGCTCTCTTTGAGTGCTGCGCGTTCCTTCTCAAGAAGGACACGACGGCTGAGAACGATGTTTCCACGGCGTTTGTTGAACTTGATGACCTTGAATTGGTAGGTCTGTCCGAGGAATGCATCCAAGTTGCGTACAGGACGCAAGTCAACTTGTGAACCGGGGAGGAACGCCTTTACGCCACCGCGAATGGTAACGCTGAGACCGCCCTTAACGCGGGTAGTGATGATGCCGTCGATGAGCTCGTCGCGCTCGCAAGCAGCGCTGATCTCATCCCAAACTTTAAATCGGTCTGCCTTCTCTTTGGAGAGAACACAAAGTCCATTTTCATTTTCTCGATCTTCAAGAAGTACATCGATTTGGTCACCAGGCTTTACAGCGATGGTTCCATCTGCCTGACGAAATTCGTCCAGGGAGATTTGTCCTTCCGACTTGTACCCGATATCGACAATTGCAAAGTCTTTTGCAATCTGAATCACGGTACCGCGAACAATTTCGCCTTCTTTGATCTCGTCCTTTTGAATGGACTCTTCGAACATCGCTGCGAAGTCATCTTCGCCAGCCATTTGTTCTTCGACGTTAACCATATTGGTCATCCTTACTCACTACTAAAACGCTAAAGGGTTATAAAATTGCGGAAAATCCCGCCAGATGGCACGAGGTACCGTTCGCGGGCGCAATTGTCAACCAAAGTCTGTCCCATTGGGCGCTTTCTTGTAGAGATCGAGTAGCCGCAGCTACAGCGCTGCTTCGACTTGCCGAACGTGAGCCAGCATTTGGGCGACGACTTCGTCTACTCCGGTATTGGAGGAGTCGACCAAGATAGCATCTTCCGCTTGAATGAGCGGTGCTAGCTCCCTGCCAGTGTCTCGCTCATCTCGCTCGAGCATCTCTTTGAGGGTACTTTCGAAATCGGTTTCGACTCCCTTGGAAATGAGCTCGTCGTAACGCCGCTGAGCCCGTACTTCATCGGATGCGGTCAGAAAAAATTTAGCGTCGGCATTGGGAAAAACCACAGTCCCGACGTCGCGACCTTCGGCCACAACTCCGCCCGAGCTAGCCAAATCTCGCTGCAACTGCAAAAGCGCGGTGCGAACCATGGGATGGCGAGAGACTATCGAGGCGCCCACCGAAATCTCGGGGCTGCGAATTAGCTCGGTTAAGTCCTCTCCACCGACGTGCAAATGGTTTATTTCACCATCCAGGCGAAAGTCGACTTCTAACTTGGCGGCGATCTCGGCCAAGCCCTGCTCGTCCTGCCAATCAATGCCACCCTTTTGCGCCAGGTATGCGATCGATCGGTACAGTGCGCCTGTGTCCAGCAGTTGGTATCCCAGAGCCAATGTAAGGCGTTTGGACACTGCCGATTTTCCGGCTCCTGCGGGACCGTCGATGGCGACTACGGGCAGACCTTTTGCAACTTCCTTCATGAGTTGTGTCTTTACCATGTTGCCAACGGGAATGTTTGGCAAAGTAAAGTAATGGCCCGACCAGACCAGAGCCGATGAATCGCGCTAGCATTGCCCTCGTGACAAGTGACCGGAATAGCCGGTGGAAAACCTTTGCGGGTGCCATCGCTGCAGCGCTAGGAGTCAACCTCTGGGTTTCGCTCGTGCTGCTCCCGAGTTTGTTAGTAGGTGGTGAAACAAGTGGCCTGTATCTGCTGGCACTGCTCGCTCCTGTGCCCTTGCTCGCCTTCGGAATTTGGCGCCATAACGAAGTCGTACTGCTGTGGGCCTTTCCCACCTCGCTACTGATAACTATTGCGATCAAGCCTGGGATGGCATCGATGCAAATCTATGGCCCCGCCCGTCTCGGAATCGTAGGGATAAGCCTGGTGGTCTTTCTCTTTGGAGCTTCCACGCTCACTTCGTTTCATGAACTGCCGGCTCCCAGGCATATTCGCCCCCTAAAGTCGTCCTATCAGGGAATTCCGACCCGATGGCGAAGACGCTTTCGCATGTATGCATCGCTCTCGCTCTTGAGCTTAATCTTTCCTCTAGTACTGCTTTATCACGTGAACTTTGACGAAGTAGGCGCGCTGGCGCTCAAGGACAATTACCCGGGGCGAGCGGCCACCTTCACCACCCTGCTCAACGTTTTTGTCATCGGACTTTGGGTTGTACTTTTTGCCAACTACATACTTTCACCCCTCAAAAAACACCGGACGGGAGACAAACCATTGCGCTTGGGACTGGCGATGGTTCGGCACCGTGCGAAACTCGGCAATCCCTCCATCTTTTTCTATTTAGGTGGCGTGGCCGCAATGGTCCTCATGGTCCTGTGGTTTGCATTGCAGTCCTGATACGCTAAGGAACAACGTGCGTCATTATTTCTTTGAAGTTCTATCCATCCTCTTGCTCGGCGGTTCTCTGCTCTTTTTTCTAGAGTGCATCGACTACCTGAAGCAACGAGACTACGTCGCTTCTATAATTCTGCTGCTCATAGGCTTGGCCGTAATTTCCGTTGGAAAAGAAATGGCGCGTCTCGCCCTCGCCCAGAAAGACTAAGAGTTCTTGCGTATTGCACAAAGCTTGGGAGTCCTAGCCTTGCCCTTGCTCGCCCTGCCCTTGATCTTGAGCAGTTGCGGGCAAAGGGACAAAACGCCCTCCCAGCGCACTACTCACAACATCCTGCTAGGTGATATTTCCCCTGTCCCGCGGGGCCGAACCCAAGTCGCTCAAGTAAATGGGGTTCCCATCTTTGACGACTGTGTTGTCCGACAGGCCAAGTCTTCCGAGTTGACAGCGCAGGACGCTTTGCAAGAGTGTATCGATTTTGAGCTGCTCGCCCAAGAAGCGCAATCGTTTGTGAAGGATCGCGAGGTTCAAGAGCGGGGCAAACAAGAACTTGTCCGAGCCTTTGTCACTGGTACATACCCAATAACGAGCGCGGACGATATCCCACTGGAGATCGTCCAGAAACTGTGGAATTTGCCGGCTATCCGCAAACGGTATCAACACCCAGAGCTCCGCAACATCGTATTTTGCCGAATTCCACCCGCCACCGGAGACGCGGCGGCGGACAGTGACGAAACTGGCCAGGCTTTCCTTCAGAATATTTACGAAAAGCTCAAAGACCGGACAGAAATCAGCGAAGAGGACCTCTTTGGCGAATGCTATCCGCACTACAAAGACGCGGGGATTGCCAATCTAGAGCTCAATACCTTTCACCTCTATCCGCGCACGCAATATGGGGACCAATTCCGGGCACAAGTTTTTGATGGTCCTCTGACCGCCGGAGTGGTTCTTCCGTTACTTCAGTCGCGCTACGGATGGGACCTAATATTGCTGACCGACCTTCGCCCCGAACTCAACCGCAGCTTTGCCGATGCAGAGAAAGAACTTCGAGACGCACTCTTTACCAAACCGATATACGAAAGTTGGCGCAATACATCCTTCGACGATTGGGCTAGCCCCTTTGAAGCCAAGCACGATGTCCAACGTTTTGTCGAACGAATTCCCGCGACCCCAGTGTTGCCTGGCGCCTAATCCTGTGCGCAGTCCATTTCGAGATATTCTTATGAATGCGGTCAAGCTAACGCCCAATGCGGTTGGCGGGGCACTTGCCGCAAGTGATGGAGAATCCGTTGATGCCTGGACGATCTGGGAGACCGACGAGTGGGCGCTCTTACGGCACACTCGGGCGTTCTCTTTCATCACATTCGCTCTGCCCTCCACACCTTCCATTTTGGTGATGTGCGATTTTTCTTTATTCAGTTTGGGAAAGTCTCCTTGGCCATACACGTCATCATGGACGGCTACTTCGCACTGATGGCGATGGAGGGCGATGGTCAAATGGGCCCGGCCGAGCTGAACCTGCGGTCAGCGGCGGACAAGCTTCGACAGGAGATGTTGTAGATGTCCCGGGCTAACATATCCATATCGATTGTGCTCCTCGCGATGTGCTTCTCGCTCGGTTTGCCCTTGCAAGGCACGGGAGTGGCTCACGCCGACGACTCCAATTACCAAGTCGACAACACTGGCTGGGACGGTGTCTCTACTCTGGCTGCACTGGCCGAGGGCATTGGTTTACAAGTCATCCAGGAGCGCTACATTGAGTGGGAAGATCTCGACAGCGACGATCTGGTCTTCCTGATCTATCCTACAACCCTCATTGATTCGACCGCCGTGGTCTCGTTTATTCGCAATGGTGGACGGGTCCTTGTCGCTGATGACTTCGGACAAGCCTACAGAATTTTCGGACGCCTCGGAGGACGGCGCAGTGAAGACGTCACTGCGTCAAGATACTACGAGAACAAGGTGTTCGCTCCTGTGGCCGAGCCCACCGGCTCTCATCCGCTTTCCGATGGCATCTCCTACCTGACCACGAATCATCCCACCACAATTCGCAATCTGGAGGGCATGACGAGCGTCTTTGACTTCCAGGACGGCTCCTCGGTGGTCGCGGCTGGACGCATTGGTGCCGGACGCTATGTCGCATTGTCCGACCCCAGCGTGCTCATCAATCGGATGTTGCAATTTGAAGGGAATTTACTATTTGCCATCAACCTGATCCGATATCTGGTTCGCCCGGGACAGTCCGACAGGTTGATCATATTGAGCGGTGACATCACCTTGGCCGGAACCCCGCGCAACCAATACGATGATGGCACTTGGAACGGAGCTGCCTCGGTACTGGCCACCAACGTAGACGGTTGGCTCGATCAACTCAACACATGGCTCTTGACCACCTGGGGGCTTCGCATGCTCACAGTACTTCTGTCCACACTGTTAGCAATCGGAGTTTTTCTCAGTATTCCCAGGCGACGGTCTCGGCCTCTGGACGGCAGTTGGACTCGAGCCTCGTCACCCGAAAAACTGACATCTATGGCGGTAATCGTCGACTTAAACAAAACGCCGCGGGTTCGCACAAGCTACTTATTGCCCGCGGCGATGGCCAGAGACAACATTAATTCAGCCCTAGAACAGTTTTTAGACGAGCCCGATCCGCTCTTTTCCATTCCCGAACCTCAGTTGTTGCGAAAGTGCAAAGATCGAGGAGGGGAAGAATTGGCAGAGACCCTGCGAAGTCTGTTGCCGCGTCTGCGAAACATTCCCCAGCGAGCGCAGGCGGCGGCGCATTGGCAGCCCCGACATTTAGGCCTCTCCGAATTGGAAAAAATTCACAATCACTCCCTCGCTCTTTTTGAGCAACTCAAACTGTTAGAGAAGAATAGCTAAACACCATGGTCGCAACCCAACAAGCCATCCCCGCCAACCTGCTTACCCAAGTCTCTGATATTTGCGACTCGGTCAAACGGGAAGTCGCCAAGGCCTATATCGGTCCTCCGGCAACGACTGAATCTCTGTTGACGGCGCTGATCGCCCGAGGCCATGTGCTCATTGAAGGAGTTCCAGGAGTGGCCAAAACCACTCTGGTCAAGGCCTTCTCGGCTACCCTAGGCTGTAAATTTAAACGCGTGCAGTTCACTCCCGACTTGCTACCCTCGGACATCACGGGAACCAACATCCTGGACATGAGCACCAACCGATTTGAACTGCGAGAAGGACCGGTCTTTACCAACATTCTTTTGGGTGACGAAATCAACCGCGCCCCGGCGAAGACACAAAGCGCTCTTCTAGAAGCGATGCAAGAGGGACAAGTCACCATCGAGGGAGACACAATGCAACTCTCCTCTCCCTTCATGGTTCTCGCGACCCAAAATCCTATCGAACACGAGGGCACCTACCCATTGCCAGACGCGCAAGTGGATCGCTTTCTAATCAAGCTTGAGATGCACTATCCCTCGCCCAAAGATGAGCGGAAAATGTTGACGACCTACAATCATGCCACCGAGACTCCCAGTGCAGTGGCCAGTCCGCCAGATCTGATTCGCATTCAAGAACTGGCCGACATGGTCCATGTCTCGGACGAAATTTTCGACTACATCTTGGCACTCTGCCACTTTAGCCGCGATCATCGCAGAGTCTATTTGGGCGCCTCTCCCCGAGCAGCCCTTGCTCTCCTGCACGCCTCCAAAGCTCTCGCATTGCTTCGCAGCCGCGACTATGTGCTCCCTGACGATGTCAAAGAGCTGGCCCGGCCGGTCCTCGGACACCGAATCGTAATGACGCCCGAAGCAGAACTTGAGGGCCTCGGCACCAGCCAGGTCGTCAAAGAGTCTCTGGAAAATGTCGCCTACAAAAGCAACCGCCGATAACGTTCAACACAGCAACTGAGACCATTTGACTCCATCACTCGCAAAACGAGGAAAACTAATCCTCGCCAGTGCCACCTCCTTTATCGTTGTGGGCGCTCTCAACGCGTCCGCCCCGCTAATTGCAATCGGCGGTGCAGTCATAATTAGTTTTCTCGCCGCATACCTTTGGTTCTTTCCCGCAGCAATCGTATTGCGCCGGAGAATGGTGGAACTGAGTTGGTGGATGCCTCCAGGGGAGCTTCCTGGGGGCGCATGCTCTGCCAACCTGCCCCTGCCTTTGCACATTGCGCTGCGCAACCACGGCGGACGGCGATTGCGTGTGCTGAAACTCGATGTCTTGAGTACGACTGCTCTTGAGACACCCAAGGGGCTTGAGGCGGTAATGCGAGCGGGGATGCAGGTTGAAATCGTCGGACAAGTGTACGCAAGGCAACCGGGGTATCACGTGATCCACGGCGCCACTCTGCACTTCGGAGACATTCTCGGGCTCTTTACCCTCAGTGCGTATTTCCCCAATCCACTGCCTTTCAAAGTATTCCCCCGGGTTGCAGAATTCGCTGGCAATCCAGAGCAGCCCGTACAAGGTGGGACGCTGCACCAACGTCAAGGTCTACATCAAGTGCGGCGCCGGGGGCTCGCGGGCGAACTGCGGGAGCTTCGGGAACACCAGCACGGTGACCCTTTCAAGAATATCGCGTGGAAAGCGACTGCTCGAAAGCGCAAGCTAATGGTCCGAGAACTGGAGAATGAAATCGTTCTCACACACCAGTTCATTTTGGACATTGGCGGCGGCATGCGCACGGGGAAACCCGGACAGAGAAAGCTCGACTACGCGATTCACCTGATTGCCAATCTCGCCAAATCGGCACTGGATGCAGGTGATCGAGTTGGTATGGTGACCTTCGATTCTCGGGTGTATTCGCGAGTGCCTCCGGGGGAAGGCAGGCATCAGTATCTCAAGATAATCGACAGACTCGTTGAGGCGAACACCATTGTTGACGAAGACCTCACCGAACTCACCAACTCCGAGTTGGTCGCGGCAATCGCAACCTATCTAGCGCACCAGGAAGCGGTGGATTTGCGTATTCTGGACGCTCCTGCCCTCGACTCGGCCGCTTGGTCCGAAATTCAAGCGGGGCCCAACGGGGAGCTTTACGATTTAAATGCCCTCGAGCGAATCATCACTGGATTGCTGGGGTCGATGAGTTCCTCTCGAAAAAAGAAGCGCCTCAAGTTGCCAGAGTGGTGGACCAAGATTCACGTCTCCAGTGGCTCCTCGCCGCTGATGGCCGACTTGCGCCTCTTTGCCCGGATGCGCGGAATTGAACTGCCCTACCGAGTCGATCACGAGTTCGGACGGCGTTCCAAAGGGCTGGACGAAGCATTGCGGCAAGTTCGCATGGGCTCTCGGGCCGATTCGATTGTTTTAGTATCGGACATGAACGGAATACAGGATGCCTCGGACGGCGACTTGCAAGAGCTCGCGCGAGCCCGCGCGGGCAGACGCAAAATTGTTAGTCTAGTCCCCTATGGGCCTAACTTTAGCGAAGTAGTTTTCTCCAAACCCGGACAAATCATCGCCGAGATTCTCGAACAAGAAGAGGACGCCAAACTCTCGCGGATGCGCAGCATGCTCACCAAGAAGGGCATTCCCATGTTGGTCCTTGGCCCAGGCGACGGCGTCAGCTCCGTGAGTCAACGGATATCCCGCAGCGGCAGTGGTCGTAGGCGAGTTGCCTGAGGCGTCGACGCTGATACCTACACTTCAGGGCATTGGCGCTTCTTCGGCATGGCAGCAACAATGAGCTAGACTTGGCTATAGGTGAGGGGGTAGAGTGCTCGGACATTGCTCAGATTTCGGGTAATGCCAATCAAAACGGACTTAAGATCATGAAAACATTAACAATACTTTCTGCCCTTGCCCTTTCCGCTAGCCTTCTTGCCTGTGATAAAGCCGACAAGAAAGCAGAAGAGTCAGCGAAAACTACTCCGGTTGAGACAACTACAGCCAAGGTAGAGAAGACTGAGGCGACAAAAACCGCCGCCACCACCCCAGCCGAAGAGCCAGGACACGAGTGTGGTGCTGCCGAAGGCAAAGCCCCTGCAGATCACAACGCCATGGACTGCATGAAGAAGACTGGTGAAATGGCTGCAAAGGGTGAAGCGAAGGAGGCTGTAACAAGTGGGACGAGGCAGCTGACAAGATCGCCAAGCAAGAAGTTCCCAGTGACGCACAATGGTCTGTACTAGCTGTTACGGGAATGACCTGTGGCGGCTGCGAACGGCGCATCATTGCCAATGTCGGCAAGCTCGACGGAATCCTCGCCGTCGAAGCAGACTCTGAGCTCGGACAAGTTCGAGTCGCCTTTGCTGCTGGTGACACCAAAGCTAGCGATGCAGCTCGCACACAAATCACAGAGCTCGGTTACAAGCTTCAGTAGCTTCGAGTCCTAGGGCTCAAGTCCCTAGGGGTGAAAGTCCCTAGGGGTGAAAGTCGGCCTCCGCCGAAACCGCCGCTTGTCCGGCTAGGAAATCCAGCCGCCGCCCTGGACCATGTCGCCGTCGTAAAACACGGCCGCTTGTCCGGGCGCACAGATTACATCTGAGTCCAGCGTAATTTTGGCACGGCTGCCATCGATTTCGACTGTCGCCGGCACTGGAGTTCCTCTGTGTCGTAGCTGAACGTGGGTACGGAACGTCGCGGTGGGCGCTTCGATAAACCAGCGCAGACCCTCGACTTCGGCAGTGGGGGCAGGTGCGTCGGCCGCGGGCCCAACAACGAGTTGATGCTTTTCTATGTCCAAGCGCAGGACATAGGCAGGACCACCACCGGCGAGTTTTACATCACCGATGCCTCGACGTTGTCCGATGGTATAGCGATGAACTCCTTTGTGCCTGCCCACAACCTCCCCGGATTCAGTTACGATATCGCCGGCAATCGGCAGTGTGAGCCCACGCTCATTTGCCGCCTTTTCAACAAAGGACGCGTAGTCACCGTCGGGGACAAAACATATCTCCTGCGAATCCTTCTTAGAAGCGTTAGGTAGAGCGAACTTTTCAGCCAGTTTGCGAGTCTGGTCCTTGGTGTACTCACCTAGAGGAAAGCGAATGGAAGCCAACTCTTCTGGCGGCATCGAGAACAAAAAATAACTCTGGTCTTTGGACGCGTCCACGCCCCGACGAAGGATCAACCGTCCATCCCGAGATTCGATTCGAGCGTAGTGTCCGGTAACCAAGGAGTCAGCCCCTAACTGGCGAGCCCGGCGCAAGAGCGGTGTAAACTTGATGCTCTGATTGCATCGGATACAGGGGTTTGGCGTGTGTCCGCGCAAGTAGGTATCAACGAAGTCATCGACCACTGCTTCTTTGAACTCATCGGCAAAATCAACGACGTAAAAGGGGATTCCCAGGACATCACATACAGCTCTGGCATCCGCAATGTCCCTCGGGCCACAACAGCGACCACTGGAAGCCGTCGTTCCCTGGGCGTCATAGAGACGCATTGTGATTCCAATAACCTGGTGGCCCTGCTCAACCAAGAGTGCGGCGGCGACAGAGCTGTCCACGCCACCGGATAGTCCGACGACCACAGGGGATTGACTTGAACTCGACTGAGTACTGGCCTGAGTCATGAGCGCGATCCTTGCTTGGGGTATGAGCGAATAACGGTAGAAAGCATAGCAGTGGCTAAGTATACGCTTGCCTCGAGCCTGTCAACTGGAGAGCGAGAGCGGGCTGTTGATGCCGCTGGCCTATTTTGCCGCGGTGGGTAAGTATCGTTCCAAGTTAACGACAATCACTTCATCATCGATAAGCTCGATCTCTTGCTCAAATCGCACCCGCTGTGCGGACAGCCAAATCTCACCTTCGATTCGATAGTCTCCCGCTGCAACCTCAAGTGGCCAACGGGCTCGCACGTTGCTTGTCCCCGAGTGAATTTGTTTTCTGAACTGGCCGATGAGCTCAGTACTGCCTGACTCAAACAAGCGCACTTCGTACTCTTGCACTCCCTTTCTAGCAGAAGCGTCCAAGCGAAACACCAGTTCACATTCGGCTGATTCGACTTGGCAGGTTCTAGCGCCAAAGAATACGATTCCAGCGAAAATCGCGATGGAGATGATCTTCTTAAGACCTGGAGGAATCGTCGGCATAGCCTGAAACTACGCCGAGTGAGCGCATATTGCCAATACGAAATTGCGAGTAGTGCCACAATTGCACGCGCGCGTGTGGTATCAAGCCGGCTCCTTCGGGGCAGTGGCGAAATGGTATACGCGGGAGACTTAAAATCTCCTATCCGTAAGGATGTGCGGGTTCGAGTCCCGCCTGCCCCACTTGGAATGACTGGTGCTTGAAAGCACCAGGTCATTCCAAACGGTTTCAGAAGAAACCGTATCCATTTTTCGCGGCGAGGCCGCTAGTTGGTGTTTGGAAAACACCGTTTTCCTTGCGCTTCGCGCGGCCGCTTCGCGGGGACGTTTGGGGTGGCTGATTGGGGGGAACTAGTGCTGGTTGGGCGATGATTTGTGGGCTAGTAGTGTGAGGGGCCTAGTGCCGCTTGAGAGCAATTTGGGACTGGCTGGTTTGGGGGATATGGACTATCTTGTGCCGGTGAAGCCTTCACTGAGTCTTGTTTCTACTCTTGTCTTTGGCGTGTTGCTGCCTGTTTTTTGGGGCGCGGCGTGTGGCAATGCCAGTTCGGGAAATGGCGAAGTGGATGCTGCGCTTGGGGATGGGCGGAGTACGCAGGAGGTACTTGGGGTGCACTATAGTCCCGAGAAAACCACCTTTGGCATTTGGTCACCGGACCACAAGAAAGTTGAACTCCTGCTCGACGGCTCTTTGTACCCATTGAACGCGCTGCCGGATACCCTTTTGTATCAAGACGTGTATGAGGTCGAGGTCCTGGGTGATCACGCACTGAAGAAATACCACTTCATCGTGGCCGACAAGGTTGTCCGGGACCCGTATGCCCGGATGGTGGAGCCAAATACCAATTCTGCTATCGTAATGGATTTGAGCCGCACTGCCCTGCCCCAATGGGCCGAGTTGCCGCCTTTGCCCAACCGGGAAGATGCCATTATTTATGAAGTACATGTCCGAGACTTTTCGATTTCTAGCAGCTCGGGCATACAGGCGGACAAACGGGGGAAGTTCCTGGGGATGGTCCAGGCCGGTACACGGTTCACTGAAGCTGACGAAATTGCAACAGGCATCGACC
>JAESTW010000321.1 GCA_016763395.1 Kofleriaceae bacterium | reverse complement strand
GTGACAAACGCTACCCAGTCATCTACATGCTCCACGGCCTCGGCGGCTCGGAGGAGAATTGGATCAAACGAATGAAGCTTGCCGACGCCGCAGATGAGCTCGCTTTGCAGGCAATCGTCGTCATGCCGGACGGTGACAACAGCTTCTATATCAATAGTTCGACTGAGGCGGACTACGAAAAATGTGTAGCGAAAAAAAACCATGCCGATTGCGTTAAGTCTGCCAACTACGAGGACTATATTGTCGGAGACTTAGTCTCGCACATCGACTCAGAATACCGGACACTGGCTGTCCGAGAACAACGAGCAATCGGCGGCCTGTCAATGGGCGGCTTTGGTGCGCTGATGTTGGCAATGCGCCACAAAGACGTATTCTCATCGGTTGCCAGCCACTCGGGTGTAGACGCGCTACTCTACACTGGCCCCTATCCCTACGAGAAAGGCCAATCCACCAACGCGACGGATCCCGTAGCACTTACTCAGAAAATGGGAGCGTTCGGGCAGCTATTCCTCTCTCTCTTTGGCCCCGAGCTGCAGAACTGGCAAGAGCACGATCCCGCGTTCCTGGTTCAATCCTTGTCCGATGGCCAGCTTGCTATCTATATCGATTGCGGAACCGAGGACAATTTCCGCCTACACAATGGTGCGTCTTATCTCCATGAGCTGCTAGAAGCCAAGCAGATTGAACACTCGTTTACCCTGACTCCTGGAGGACACAACGTGGCGTTCTGGACCGATCAAATTGACGATAGCTTGCGATTTCACAGCAAGCACTTTGCCAAAGCGGACTAGCTCGTAACAGATCACGAGCCCGTACTCTGAGAGCCGGGTAATTTACCCCCAATTGTTATTTCCCAGGGCCCTTTGCTACGCTAGACTGATGTCAGTTGTATGTCATATTTGATTCCCCGATAAAAACATCCTATGCGCCGAACTGAACGACTCTTCGCCCTCTCTGAACACCTGCGCGGGCGCAAAACCGGAGTTACCGCAGATTCGCTCGCCAAACGCTTCGGCGTCACTGTCCGAACCATGTACCGCGACTTGGACACACTGCGTGCCGCTCACTTCCCAGTGCATGCCGAACGCGGACGCGGTGGCGGCTTCTCCCTCGATCGCAACTACAACATTCCACCAGTGAGCTTTAACGCCCGAGAAGCGGCCCTACTGGTGGTTGCCGGAGATTGGCTCATCAACCTGCGTTTGATTCCCTTCGTCAGCACCCTTAAAAGCGCTATCGACAAAGTTCGTGCCGGGCTACCAGCAGCCGGGCAGTCAGAACTTCAAAGGCTGCAACACAGCATCAGCTATAGCGGGGTGCCAACGAAAGCGGCGGTGCCCAAAGTCCGCGAGGTGGTAGAAGAGGCATGGTTTGAAGGCAGTGCCATGACAATATGCTACGAGGGCTCATCCAGACGGACAACTCGCCGCGTCCGGATCGAGCAAGTCATCATGGACAGAAACGAAACGCTACTCAACTGTTTCGATCTGGACAAAGAAGCCAAGCGCCAATTCAAGCTACACAGGATTATCAGCGCAGAAATCTGTACGGCGAGCGACTGAATTAGCCACTATCTGACAAAATGCTACCCTCCCTTGTAGACCAATATCGGCTGCAGCTTGCGTACAATTCTTACGAGTTCTCGCTGTGCCCGCATTACCACAGAGATATCCTTGTAGGCAGACGGAGCTTCGTCCCGCAATCGATTGGCAATTCGGCGGTCAAACCAGACGCCTTTCATCTCTTTAACTAGCCTCTCGACGCTGGTACTGCCGAAGGCCTCTGTCCGACTTTTGCACCGACCAGCGCCATGAGAAGCAGAGCACAAAGATTCGGCATTGCCTCGCCCACTCACGTGATAGCTGGCGCTGCCCATGGAACCCGGAATGATCCCAGACTCACCCTCCTGAGCGGAGATAGCACCCTTTCGGTGCACCCAATAGCGTTCGCCCTCGTGTTCTTCTTGCCGGACAAAGTTGTGTTGGCAATCGAAATAGCTGGGCCAACACGGCCGCAATCCCAGGCTCTGCTCTACGCACCGCGCAATTTCTAAGGCCATGCGTCTACGACTCTCTCGGGCGTACAGCAATGCCCAGCTCATGTCCTGCAAGTATGCTTGACCATCATCAGACTCGGCGACGATGCCACGCAGTGCTCCCTTGCCGCCGCCGTGATACTCTCGGATTCCTTGTCCGATTCCTCGCGACCCGCTGTGCACCATGAGCCATAGTTCTCCCTCCCCATCTCGCTGAAACTCTACAAAGTGGTTGCCCCGTCCAAGACTTGCAAACTGCACTCGTCCAACACTGTGTTTCTTCGCCTCCAACACTGGGGCAGAAAGCTCGCTAGCAAGTAAGTCTCCAGGCAAGCTTGCAACACGGGAAGAATGCTTGGCGATAGGAACAAGCTCTTTCAACAGTTGGAAAAGTTTCGAAGCTACAGCCGGCTCTGCCAATTCATCACAGTAGTCCTCAAAGCGGAGAGCCGCCATACCGCAACCAATATCACCACCAACCGCATCCGGGAAGATCATCGTCCGGGTTGCCACCACCGCACCTACGCAAACTGCATTCGCAAAATGCAGGTCTGGCATCGCGGCGATGATAGCCACATCTTCAATTCTCGCGACCCTTTCGAGTGCACGCTCTATCTCCTTTCCCATCGGCGTTCCCAGCCATTTCCGAAGCTTATTCTTCATTTTTCACAGGCCTTTCTCTGTCCGGTGACGGAACAATGACAAACTCTAGTGATGGCGTTCGCTTGCGATGAATCGAGCGAGCGACCTCGGCTCGAAAGTACCCACGCGCCGAATCCAGTGCCTGTTGAATTTGCTCATACTCATCCTGCCTTTCTTCTGTGCTAACCAGTACCCGCAACAATGCGGCGCCGCGCACCGGTTCAACCCGGACAACGTAAAGGTCCTGTATCCACCTGTTGTTTGCGCAGGCCAAGGCAGAGGAGATTGCCTCCTCCACTTGCCTGCACAGTTGGTATGTTTTTGTTTCCGTCCTTGTTTGGACTGCGAATAGTTCTTTATCTACGTCGAGCCAAACTGGCTCCATCTCAATATGCGAAGGCTCATGCCTCCGCCGTTTTTTGCGTGAAGTCATACTTCTCCCAATAGTGGCGGACGCAAAGCGCCAACCACTGCATCTAGACGATGCTGTGTTGAAAGTCGGATTTCACCGGCCACTCACGTATTCTCTAGTTCGTCCGAAGACCACTACGAGAGGTACTCCCGTAGTGGTCTCAAGGCGCAATGCACACCAACCCAAATTAATAGGCATGTGGAACAAGCTAGAGGACGTCAGAAACGTCTTTACGCACTTTCAGCTGCATTTTCTGGTGAGTAACACCAGAGAAGAGCTAGCTAGTAGCGGCGAAACCCAGAAAGGGCAGAGTATTTGTTGCAATATCGGACATGATAGCCACCTGAGAATCGGAAGAGAAACAACATAGTTGGAAATGGCCTAAGCGTCAAGAGCTAGTTTGGTTCCCGCTTCGCGTTGGCAATGTACGTCTAGAGCACTAGAACTCGCCGCCGAAGTCCGGCGTGTGCCAAGGCATGGTCATCTCTTCGAAATCCTCGTCGATACAATCCATCTCTCCGGTTTGAAGCCTCCGAAAATCGCCCTCCTCGCTAGTATCGTCGAAGTGCATGCCATCTTCCCGGACATTCTCTTCGGGATTCAGTTGAAACAGCTTCGAGTTTCGCTCGACGACACGAGCGCGAAGTTGTTCGAATGCCTGAGTTGTCCGGGTCAGAGCAACATCATCTTGTGCCAGAGCAATCCCCGTGTTCACGATCCATATTACCTCGTCGTCACTTCGTGGATGGGCCAGGGCTTTAGCCAACAAACGCACCCCCGCTGGCCCTTGGCCTCGCGCTTTCAACCTCTCGACCAGCAGGGACAATGTTCCGATTAGTGCCGGGACCTCTAGGTTGTGCTGGTAAAGCTGTAACAGCGATTGACTGAGCATGCGCACCCCCAGATCGCCCAGCTCTGGCGAGTATACTTCACGTCGAAGCAGATGTTGTCCGGCTTTCCGGTACACCTCAACTTCCCCGGCAAGGTCGTGAGCCGCCTTGGCCCGCGCGTTGTACAAATCCTCCAGTAGCTTCGATTCTTGGCGCTCAGTCCACGACCTTTGCAACAGTAGAAACACACTGGTATTGGCCGGGTCTACGTGGCTCGCTCTCTCGAGAAACTCCAAGTACCGATTGCCTTCGGAGAGCGAATCCAAACGGGCAGCCATTAGCAAATGAGATGCTTTCTCAGCGCCAGACAATGTCTCAGACTCTTGTTCGACGTGACTGGTAAGTTGCGCTCGATACTCCGGTGAGCCCGAGTATGCTTGTACGAGCATATCCAGGTCCGTACGACTGGGGTCTTTCTCCACTACGGTGCGCAACACCTCGGCAGCCTCGTCAAGTTGCCTCGCGTCCCAGTAGCTCAGGCCCATCTTCTCGAGAAGCGGAGTTGCCCAAACACTCTTGTAGTGCATATCGAGTAGTTGTGCGGTTCTTGCAAAATCGTCTAATTCTTCGGACAACTCTATGGCGCGTGCCATCCAAACCGGTTGTTGCACCTTTTGCCAAGACCAGAGATACAACTTGATTGTCCAATCGCTGTCGGACACAACTCCTTCTGACAATAATGCCAAGTCTGCGACATCCGTGGCAACCTGCTCCAGTCCTTGTCCGTGCATCGCTTCTTGCGCAAGAGCGGATATCACTTGAGCCCAATTCCAGTCCGAGCAATCCCAAAAACTTCGGCGATTTTTTAAAGGCAGTTCTAACAACGAAATTCCACTCTGTCCCTCCCTATACTAACACTTTTGAACGCTCCATAATTCTGGGGCCATTCCGTCCACGCAGCAAGTAGGTGTAGATCGCACAATGGAACACTGTGCATCACGAAACGATAAAGACCCACCTTCAGCCAAGTGAGATAGTACCGATTAGTAACGTCAGAGGCTGGAGACACCTGGAGACACGATGAAATATGCCGGTATTGGGTATCTGCAATTAGGAATACATGGGCACCCCGCCCCAGATAAAAATTACGACTTGGATGGTGAAGCCCCCGACGAGTTTCTATGCACAGGCACAGGTGTCGAAGAAAGCTTTCATTCCTGCCATGTGACAGTTCGCTACAGAATTGAGAACAATTCCGACACCGACTCGACCAATATCACAGTGCCACATGTGTGTTCCATTGTAGTTCGAGAGTGGAGTATGGAAATATATGCGCAGAGCAAAGAGGACGCTACTCGAAGAGCGATTCGAGAGTTTCGCCTATTATCCTCCATAGCGGGCGAATACCTGGACCGAGAAGTTATTTCCGTTTCTGTGGAATGGAATGACTAGTCTAGTCTAAGAAGCTGTTATTACTGAAATTCTCCCCTGGTTGGGATCTGCGTCCCAGACACTTCTGGCTCGGAAGGTAAATTAACGCTGGATCTATGCCTGGAAACAAGTGACCCTGGGCCCAATTCTTGGGGGAATTTGTATGTCTGGACAACCAATGCAAGAGAGTTCTGCGCGTGTATCGCGAGTAGTTGCACCAAAATTCAACAGTGGTGTTGCGGCGTTGCCAGAACCTGTCAAGACAACAAGCCCACCTGATTTTCCGTCCAGTGGACGCATGCCTAGATCGACTATGACTCTCACTAGTGAAACCAACGTAACGCACACTCCTCTCCTCGATGAAGACATTGAACTTATAGAAGAAAGCGGGTTGCTAGAAGTTGATGCTAGCCAAAACGATACAGAACATATCGTAGAGCTAACTCAGAGTATTCTTATCGACGACGTCGAGGGCAACCCCAACACGACAAGCGACACTGTTGTTTCCACGGCTCCCGAATCTCTGGGCGAGGAAATCATTCTTGACGATGAGATTCTCGCAGAAGAGGAGATCGAGGAACCTGAAATTGCTGACGATTGCGATGATTCTTCGGCGACTATGGTCGTTGCAATCTCTGAAGTTTCGGACATAAAGAAAAGCGTCGAAGAAAAGCCCGACGCCCCCAAAAAACGTGTTCGTGAGGTGACGACAACGGCGGTGATTGCAACCGCAGAGGTGCTCTCAGAACTGCCCAAGGCCAAGTCCACTACTCCCCACGAAGCCGCGCTAGCCAGCGGTATGGCACAGTACAGCGATGGAAGCCCAAACCATGTACTGGAGCGAACTCGGACAGCTACGGTTCGCTCCCAGCGCAAATGGGACGGAATCGCTGTCATTGGAGCCGTGTTTGCGGTGGGCATTGGTGCAGGTGTCTTTTTCGCCTCACGCAGCAGCGCGCCCGAATCCGTCGTATCCCCCGCTGCCACAAAACCGGTAGCGGCAGTAACACCACAAGTCGCCCCACTCGAGCAAATTGAAGTCGCTCCACTGGTCATCGAAGAAGTACCAGTAGCCCCGGCGAGTAACGTGGCGACAGAGGCAGTAGCACCGGACAGCGATGCCGCTGAAGTCGATCAGAGTGGGACTGAAACTAGTGGGGGTATTTCTGCGGCCGTGCAAGCGGAACCCACGACGCCTGCGCTTGCCCCCTTCCCCAAAAAAGCCGCGATTGCCCTGGTCGAGCCGGTAACACCGAGCCCAAAAGCTACGCCTAACCCCGCTGTAGTCGCGACGGACAAGGCTGCACTGCGTACCACGCCCAAGACCAAAACTGCGGCTCGCACGAAGCCGGTAAAGAAACCGACAGTGAAGCCTGCATCCCTTACTCCCAAAGCTCCTGCAAAGAACGCCGCTCCAGGAACACTGATGTTGGGTGCTAAACCACCGAGCCTTATCTTCATCGACGGAAAAGCAACGGGCCTCACGACACCGCAAAAGAATATTCGTCTGGCTCCAGGCAGGCACCGAATCACCTTGGTCAACAACGCATTGGGCATTCGCGACAGTTTCAGCGTTACGGTCATTTCCGGCAAAAAAATCAAACGCATTCGCACCAACACAAATAAAATCAAATAGTTGGAGTCGGCTGCGGTGTTAGTTCCTTGAACACCTCCAAAATCTGAGCTGAAAACCTCGAAACTTTCAACTATTCCAACGATTTCAACGTTCTAGACATATAGAAGCTGAGCTTCTTTATCCAATATTGCGTTGAAACCCTGCCAGTTATAGTCGGCTTCAGCCGAGGAATGGGTATCATGAAAGTTCGCTCCCTATTCTAATGGGGAGCCTCAGAATACGTGAGCCAGCTAGAACGCCAACTGAACCTTCCCGCCGTCGTCGCAATTAGCGTTAGTACCATGCTTGGTAGCGGGCTTTTTGTACTGCCTGGCATGGCCGCCTCCAAAACCGGAGCCGCTATCTTCTTGGCCTACCTCTTTGCCGGCCTGTGCGTGCTGCCTGCCGCGTTATCGAAGGCCGAGTTAGCAACCGCAATGCCCACATCGGGCGGCACCTACGTCTACCTAGACAGAACTTTCGGGCCGTTGGTTGGCACCATCGCCGGAATCGGGCTCTGGCTCGCACTCTTACTTAAAAGTGCATTTGCGTTAGTCGGTTTCAGCCATTACTTGGCGGTACTGGTCGATGTGCCCTTCAAGCTCGCCGCAATTCTCATGCTAGTTCTCATCGTTCTCATTAACCTGCGCGGTGTCCGAAAGGTCGGACAAGTTCAGTCGGTCGTTGTCGCAATCGCTGTTGTGATGTTGGGTGTTTTGTTTGTGATGGGGCTGGGCGAGTACGAACCGAGGAGACTGGAGCCGCTTTTTAGTGATGGTTCTGGTGGTTTTTTGGCTGCCGCAGCATTTGTCTTTGTCTCGTACGCAGGTATCACCAAGGTCACTGCGTTTGCTGAGGAAGTGAAGAACCCCAAGCGCAATCTTCCTCTCGGAATTCTTCTCTCTCTACTTATCGCCGTAGTTTTGTACGGATCGGTTTCTCTGATTCTCGTCGCGGTCCTGCCGATGGATGTTCTGCAGAATGACTTGCACCCGATTTACACCCTGGCGGAGACACTGGGCGGACAAATCTTCGGAACGATCGCAGCAGTGGTAGGTGTAGCCACAATGGCGTCTATGGCAAATGGCGGTCTGCTTGCAGCCTCGCGTTTCCCCTATGCGATGAGCCGAGACAGGCTCCTACCCTCAAGTCTATCGTACTTACACAAAGAATACCTCACCCCCGTTGTAGCCACCTTGTTGTCCGCCGGAACTGTGGCAGCAGCGGTGCTCTTTATCGATATCGGCAACATCGCAAAAATCGCCAGTGCCTTTGGCATCATCATCTTCATGGGAGTTTGCGTAACCGTGATCGTTCTCCGAGAAGTTGGTCCAAAATGGTACCGCCCACCCTATCGCTCGCCGCTCTATCCCTTCACACAAGTCGTCGGGATACTTGCCTGCGCCCTGCTTCTGGTCGTTCTCGGGCCTGTCGGACTTCTCGCTGCTATTGGAATTGCCGTCCCCGGCACCGCGATCTACTTTCTCTACGGCCGCTCTAGAGCCCAGCGAAAGGGTGTTATCAGTATTCGCGGGCAACGTAAGGAACTACTAAAAACTCCTACGATGGAGATGCCAATCACCTCTCCTCTCGATGAAGATGCCCGGGTTGTCGTCGCGCTCTTCGGCGCAGAGCGAACACCAGAATTACTCGTAGAGCACGCTGCAGCCCTGGCGGAAGGCGGTAGTGTCCAGGTCGTTCTACTCTCCGAAGTACCCGAGCAAACCGCCCTGGACGCCGTCCAAGACGACCCTAAGATCGCCTCCATTCGAAGAAGAGTCGCAGCCGTTGCTGAAGCCAAAGAAATCGATTTGCACTTTAGCGACATTGCCAGCCGTGACATCATCAAGACTGTTTTTGATCTATCCAACCAAGTGCACTGCCAATGGCTCATCATGGATTGGGGTGGCCGAAGCCGCTACAGCTTCACCTTTACCAACCCGCTCGGCTGGCTAAAAAGCCATTTGCCCTGCAACCTCGCCGTCTATCGCGATGTTGGCGTCCGGTATTTCAGACAGATACTGGTGTACACCGAACCCGGCCCGCACGACGCTCTCATTGCCACAACGGCAGATCGCTTGGCGATTGAGCACCACGCCGTCCTTACCTTTATTCGCTATTTGCCTGACGATGCCACTGACACAGAAGTAGCTAGCGAAGAGGCGTACTTGGAACAAATGGCCCAACTCACCCGAGACGGCGCCAACACGCAAGTGTTACGCGGACACATGGAAGTAAAAACTATCGCTCGTTTTAGCGCTGGCTACGATTTGCTGGTTACAGCAGAGCCCAAAGCGACGATTATCGGACAAGTACTGGGACTACAACAAAATGCACTGACCGACACGGTTGCCTGCTCGGTACTCCGGCTACAGACGCCTCGAGTGGAAACCCACCGCGCACTGTCCGCTGTGACCCCAACGGACAAAATACGACTCAACGATCTACTGCACGACAAGTGCATTCACGCAAAGATTGCCAAGCAAAAGAAAGATTCACTTTTCGAGGAGTTTGCCAGAGTATTCTCAGATGCAATTCCCGAGCTTGAGCCTGAGGAAACTCTTGCGGGGCTTTGGGACAGAGAACGAAGCCAAAACACCGCGGTTGGCCATGGTGTTGCGCTACCACATGCCACTCTGGCATCGGCAAAACGGACGTACCTGGGCATCTTTACCACAGTTGCTCCTGTCGATTATCAAGCACCGGATGGCGAAGGTGTGTCATACTTCTTTGTCACCATCGGTCCGCCCAGTGAACGTCAGACCCATCTGCACCTCCTGGCCATGGTCTCTTCCTTGGTTCTAAAGACCGAATTACTCTCTCTACTTCTAGAAGCCAACACACCTCAGCAAGTGATTGATGCGGTGACAGAGGCCCGACTTGAACTCCGGGAACTAGAACGTAGCCAACCGTCCTCCTCACCGGACAAAGACCACGAAGAGGCATCAGTATGAGTCGCGATAATTACCATTTTGTATCGGACAAGGCGGAGCTGCGAGAGATTCTCGGACCGGTTGCTAAACGTGCCGCGGCCAAAGAGCACTCGGAACTGCATCGCTATCACCGAGACTGGCTCGACGCTTCGACCTTCTTGCTGGTTGCTACTTCGGAC